>DATIOB010000075.1:0-12384 GCA_035473605.1 Conexibacter sp. | reverse complement strand
CAGTACATGAGCTCCGGCAGGAGCCGCGGCAGCTCGGCGATCGCGTCGCGCAGCACGCGGCCGTAGACGATCTCATACATGCCGCCGGTGACCGCCTCGGCCGTCAGCCCCGGGAGCGCGCGGGGCGCGTCGGCGCGACCGGCGTCGAGGAAGTAGTAGAAGCCGCGCACGGCGGCGTCGCGGCGCGCCAGCCCGCGCTGGCCGACGGCGTGGACGTCGACGATGCACAGGCGCGTCAGGTCCGGCCACTCGGCGAGAAAGCCGAGGAACGCGCTCAGCGCTCCGCGGATCGCGTCGACCCACTCCTCCTCGGCCTCGTAGGCGGCGGTGACGCCGCCCATCAGCTGCGAGACCGCGGCGTCGTAGGCGGCGAGGAAGCACTCCTCCTTGTCGGAGAAGTGCTCGTAGAAGGTCTTGCGCGAGACGCCCGAGCGCGTGATCAGGTCGGTCACGCGCGTCTCCGGGTAGCCCTGCTCGCCGACGCAGGCGATCAGCGCGTCGAGGATCCGCGCGCGCTGGGACTGCGCGACGAAGTCGCGCGAGAGCCCGTGCCGGCCGGCCGGCAGCTGGCCATCGTGGCGCTGGGTCTCAGGCGCCTGCGTCATCGGACTCCGCCGCTTGTGGTCGCACGGAGCCCATGCTACAGAAACTCACTGTTTCTGTTTTTGGTGCAATGCAGCGCCGAGACAGTTGTTACGCAAATATGCATTTGTTTACGATTTTTCCCTAAGCTGGCGCGGACCCGTTCGCCGGGACGGTCCAAGGAGAGGGACGAAGGGTGGGTTCGGGAGATTGCGTCGATGCTGAGGGCATCGCGCGAATGGTGTCGAACGCCGTCGGAGACGGGTGCGTCGTATGCCTGCTCGCGGATGCGGACGGTGAGCTGACGACCGTCGCCGTCGATCATCGCGACCCCGCGCGGCGCGCGCTGATGCCGGTCGCCGACGGCGGTCCCTCCGCGCTCTCCGGCGGCTGGCTGCGCGCGCTGGTCGAGACCGGGCGGCCGCTGCGGACGGCCGCCAGCGGACGCGGCGCCGGCGAGCTGGCGGCGGTCGGCGGCGCGGCGCTGCCGTGGTCGCCGGAGGGCGGCAGCGCGCTGGCCGTGCCGCTGCGACGCGACGGCGCGGTCGCCGGTGTGGTGGTGGCGCTGCGCGACCGCGGCGGTCCGCTCTACTCGCTGCGCGAGCAGGCGCTGCTGGAGGGGCTGGTCGGCAGAGCGACGCGGCAGGCGCCGGCGGCGGCGGAGCTGAGCGCCGCCGAGCTGACGACGCTGATGCACGCGCGCAGCGACGCCGCCGTGTGGGCGACCGACCTGCACGGCCGGACGCTCGCCGCCACGCCGGCGCTGGGCGAGCTGCTCGGACTGCCCGCGCACGAGCTGACCGGGCTGCCGATGACCGACTTCGTCGAGGCGCCGCCGGCCTCGCTCACCGGGGTGGTGCCGGAGGAGCCGGAGCGCGGCGACCGCCGCCTGCTGCGCTGCGACGGCCGGCGCCTGTGGGTCGCGACCAGCTCGCAGCCGTTGATCGACGCGGCCGGGCGGCGGCGCGGCCTGCTGACGACCGTGACCGACGTGACCGAGCGCAAGCGGATCGAGGTCGAGCAGCGGCTGCGGCTCGACGCGACGACCCGTCTGCTGCAGCTCGTCGGCGCGGTCCTGCGCGGGGAGGACCCGAGCGAGCTGCGCGACTGCGCCGTGCAGGCCGCCGCGGAGGTGTTCAGCGCCTGGCGGGTCGGGATCTTCGAGCTGCGGCGCGACGGCGCGCTGGCGCTGTGCGCCGGGCACGGCTGGCGGCCCGACGACGTCGGCAGCCGCCTTGCCGTGACGCTCGGCTCGCCCGCGGGGCTGGCGCTGACCTGCGAGGAGCCGGTCGTCGTGCGCGACGCGGCGAGCTGGCCGGGGCCGCTGGGCAGCCTGGAGCAGGACGGCGTCGGCAGCGGCTGCTGGGTCGGGTTCGGCGGCGGCCGGGGGCTGATCGCCGTGCTCGAGCGCGAGCCGCGCGCCTTCGCGGCGAGCGAGCTGGACTTCCTCGTCGCGCTCGCCGAGGGACTCTCGGCCGGCGCGACCGGCGCGCGCCACGCGGGCCGCGGCCGGGAGCCCGAGGTCGCTCGCCAGACGCGGTGAGCGGCTCGCCGCCCGCCTGAGCTACTCCGTCGCCGGCTCGCGTGGCGCGGTGGCGTCAGCGCGCAGCCGCTCCATCTCCTCGGTCGCCGCGGCGTGGCCGAGGAAGGGCATCATCGCCCAGTACATGAGCTCCGGCAGCAGGCTCGGCAGCTCGGCGATCGCGTCGCGCAGCACGCGGCCGTAGACGATCTCGTACATGCCGCCGGTGACGGCCTCGGCGGTGAGCCCCGGCAGCGCGCGGGGCGCGTCGGCGCGACCGGCGTCGAGCAGGTAGTAGAAGCGGCGGACCGCCGCGTCGCGCCGCGCCAGCCCGCGCGTGCCGACGGCGTGGACGTCGACGATGCAGAGGCGCGTCAGATGCGGGTGCTCGGCGAGGAAGCCGAGGAAGGCGGCGAGCGCCCCGCGGATCGCGGCGGTCCACTCGCGCTCCGCCTCGTAGGCGGCGGCGACCCCGCCCATCAGCAGCTCGACGGAGGCGTCGTAGGCCGCCAGGAAGCACTCCTCCTTGTCGGCGAAGTGCTCGTAGAAGGTCTTGCGCGAGACGCCCGAGCGCGTGATCAGGTCGGTGACGCGCGTTCCCGGATAGCCCTGCTCGCCGACGCACGCGACGAGCGCGTCGAGGATCCGGCCGCGCTGCGAACGCTCGACGAAGTCGCGCGAGAGGCCGTGTCGCCCCGCCGGCAGCTGGCCGTCGTGCGCGCGCCCCCATGGCCCCGGCACGACGGTGCCGTTGCCGCGCTCGTCCTCACCTCTGCCCATGGCTCCAGAAACCCCCTGTCTCGGTTCGCCCGCTGAAGGCGTCGCGGCCCGCGGAGCGGATCAGTCGTCCTGATCCACGAGCTGGCCGATCCCGGCGTCCATCAGCTCGTCGAGCAGCAGCGGGAGCTGCGCCGTCTCGCCGCGCGCGACGCGGGTGTAGAGGACGCCGTAGAGCCCGCCGGCGATCGCCTCGGAGACGAGGCTGGGGGCGGTCCGCCCGCGCGCCTCCTCACGGGGGAACTCGATGAAACGGGCGAACTCGAGCACCGCGGCGTCGCGCCGCGCACGCGCCCTCGGCCCCGCGGCGAGCACCTCGACGATGCACATGCGGGCGAACTCGGGCTCGGCCGCGCACAGCTCCAGAAACGCCGCCAAGCCGAGCTCGACGCGGTCGCGCAGCGTCAGCCAGCCCGGTCTGTAGTACGCGGCCCCGACGGTCATCCGGGCCCGCAGGACGGCGGCGTCGTACGCCTGCAGGAAGCAGTCTTCCTTGTTCTCGAACAGCTCATAAAACGTCCGGCGCGACATGCCGGCTCGCTTGAGCACCGCGGCGACCGAAAGATCTCCGTAGCCGGTCTCGCCGACCTCGACGATCATGGCTCTGAAAAACCGTTCTTTTCTTGCATACAGGGCGAAATCATCCGGAGAGAGGTCGTCTGCGCCGACGTTGCAGTTTGCGGGAGCCATTTGCATGGCCGGAGAGTAGACACTCGCCTCTCACTTGACAACCAAAAACAAACCGTTCTATGGTGAACTCCATCCGAGGTGAACGGTCGCGTTTTCCCGGCTTCATGGAGAGAGACGAAGGTGCGGCCGAGGCTGGGGCGTGCCTTCAGGAGGAGGCACACACGGATGACCCTGGTCAAGACGCTCGCCGCCACGGCGGGTGCGGTCGCGGCGCTCGCGGGAGCGGCAGCGCCCGCGCACGCGGTCGACGACTGTCCCAACGCCGCGGTTCGCGCGCAGCAGAACTCGACGCGGCTGCCGGACTGCCGCGCCTATGAGCTGGTCTCGCCGGTCGACAAGGGCGGCCAGATGGTCAGACTCGCGAGACCGTTCGTGATGCCGGACGGCAACGGCGCGCTGTTCCGCACCAACGGCGGCTTCGCCGGGGCGATCTCGAACGTCGGCGGCGACTACGTCTCCAAGCGCACCGCCGGCGGCTGGGAGACGAAGGCATTCATCTCGCCGCTGATCGGCGGCCGGCGGATCGGCACCCTCAACGACGCCCCGAAGGTCGTCGCGCTGAACGCCGACTTCACGGACGCGATCATCTCGAGCTCCTACCCGGCGGACCCCGACGACCAGGGCAGAACCGCGCAGGGCGAGTATCAGAGCGCCGACCTCTTCCGCTGGCGGCCCGGCACCGATCCGATCTGGCTGACGCGGCCCGTCCCCGTGCCCGACGTCTCGTTCTCGGCGTCGTCGCTGGTGTGGGCCTCGGCCGATCTCGACCGCGTGGTCGTCCACGGCCAGCGGATCCTCTCTCCGGAGGTCACGAGCGAGTCTCCGCAGCTCTACCTGTACGCCGACGGCCGGCCCGCCGACCTCATCTCAGAGGACGAGGACGGCGTGCCGCTCGCCGACGTCCCCTCCTTCAACGCGAGAGTCTTCGCGAGCGCCGACGGCTCGACGATCGCCTTCACGGAGGGCGGCGGCATGCTCCGGCTGCGACGCGACGCCGCCGACCCGGCACGCGCGAGAACGCTTCGCCCGAGCTGGGGCAGCGAGAGAACGACCTGCGACTCCGCCAATCTGTTCGGCCTCACCGCCGACGGTGGAAACATCCTCTTCCAGTGCTTCAACCCCCTGCGCGTCGGTGACGAGGTCTCCACCGTCTACGTCGGCGACACGCGCACGCTCGCGATCAGAGCGTTTCCCAGCGGCATGGCGACGCTGGGGGCCAGCAGCGATTTCGCCACCGTCGTCCTCTCCTCGAGAGCGGCGGATCCCATCAGACGCACGCTGCACGTCAGCCGCGACAGCGAGATCCGCGCGATCGCGACCGGGGCGCCGGCGAACGGCCCCGACCTGGATCTCCGACAGCTGGCCTTCTCCGCCGATGGCGATCGGCTGGTCTTCAACAGCTATGACGACTTCGGGGTCGCCGCGAGCGGCGGCCTCAGACAGGTCTACAGCTACGCCTGGTCGACCGGCGAGTTCAGCTGCATCTCCTGCCCCGCCGACGGCAGCACCGCCACCGGGGAGGGCTCGATCTCGTCGGTCGGGCTGGTCAACGACGACATCAACGACCTGCGGAGAGGGAGCGTGAGCGAGGACGGTCGCCGCATCTTCTTCACGAGCGTCTCCCCGCTCGTCGCCGCCGACAGAAACGGCAAGGCGGACGCGTACATGTGGAAGGACGGCGAGCTGCACCTGCTGGGATCAGGCACCGACGACGCCGGCACCGGCTTCGCCTACGCCTCGGCCGACGGCAGCACCGCGTTCATCTACGCGGCGGAGAGCCTCGCTCCGCAGGACATCGACAACGGCGTCGTCGACGTCTACGCGGTGCGCGTCGGCGGCGGCTTCCTCGCGCCGCGTCAGCCCGAGCCCTGCACGACCGGCTGTCAGGGCCCACCGCGCTCGCTCGAGTCGCTGCAGACGCCCGGCACGGTCACCTTCACGGGGCCGGCCGATGCCGACGACCCGCAGCAGCCGCAGGTCGTGAAGGTCTTCAGCGTCGGCGGGATCGGTACGAGAACTCGCGCCTCCTGGGCGCGCGGTCGCCGCGCCGCGATCGGCGTGCGGCTCTCGCACGGCGGCACGGCGAAGGCGGTCCTGCGCGCCCGCATCGGCAGACGCACCGTCGTCGTCGGCTCGGCGACGCGCACGGCGGCCGGCGGTGGCTCGATGTCGCTGCCGCTGAAGCTCAGCAGACAGGCCCGCGCGGCGCTGCGCAGACAGGGCTCGCTGCGCGTGACGCTGCGCGTCACGGTCGCCGGCGCCGGCGGCGGCCAGACGGCGACGTTCACGTTGAAGGGGGCGCGGCGATGAGCGTCCCGTCCAAGGCATCAGAAGGGACCGATGTGACGATGAGGACTCCGAAGCGACGTGCGCGGAGCCGGATCGCGCGGGCGGCCGCCGGAGCGCTCGGCGGCCTGCTCGTCTCGCTCGCGCTGACAGCGCCGGCGCAGGCCGAGTTCGCGATCGACAGATTCAGCGCGCAGATGCTCGACGTCGACCCAGCGACGCTCGCGCAGACCGAGGTCACGCAGGCCGGGGCGCACCCCGACCTGTTCGTCGTCGACTTCGCGTTCACGACGAGAAGCAACGCGAGAGGGGGGCCGATTCCGTACGAGAACCCGAAGGACGTGCAGGTCGAGCTGCCGGCCGGCGTCTACGGCAACCCGCAGGCGACGCCGCGCTGCTCGATGGTCGACTACGGCCGGGAGAGCTGCTCGGACCAGACGATCGTCGGCAGCAACGACGCGACCTACACCGTCGCCGGTCGGCCGAACACGTTCACGTACACCGCGCCCGTCTACAACGTCACTCCTCCTGAGGGCGTCGTCGCACGCTTCGCCTTCCGGATCCTCGCGATCGACGTGATCCTCGACATGAAGATCAACAGCGACGGCCGCTACACCCTGCAGACCGACATCCGGAACCTGAGCCAGGCGACGGCTGTCGTGGCCGACAGAATGACGCTGTTCGGGATCCCCGCCGACCTCAACGGCGGCCGCGGCGGCGGCGTCCCGGGCGGCGGTCCGCGCATCCCGCTGCTGACGGTCGGCGCCCAGTGCGGCCCGCCGCAGCCGGCCGTGATGCGGGCGACGAGCTGGGACCACCCCGACACGTGGGTGGGCGCGAGCTACACGCCGCAGCAAGGGATCAGCGGCTGCGAGGCCACGGCCTTCTCGGCCGGCATGACGCTGCAGCCGCAGTCGCCGCGCAGCGGCGTGCCGTCGGCCTACGACATCCGCCTGCAGGTGCCGCAGAGCGACGCGCCGGACGCGCTCGCGACGCCGCCCGTGCGGCGGGTCGTCTCGACGCTGCCCGAGGGCGTCGTCGTCTCGCCGTCGAGCGTCCAGGGCCTCACCGGCTGCACCGACGAGCAGGCTGCCCTGCGCTCGCTGGCGGATCCGGTCTGCCCCGACGCCTCGCGCATCGGCTCCGTGCGGATCGACACGCCGCTGCTGTCGGAGCCGCTGACCGGCGGCGTCTTCCTCGGCCAGCCGCTGTCGATGAGATCGCAGAGCGGCGAGATGCTGCGGATCTTCCTGATCGCGACGGCCCAGGGCGTGACGATCAAGCAGGAGGGGCGGATCACGCCCGACCCGGTGACCGGCCAGCTGACGGCGGTCTTCGAGCCGACACCGCAGCTGCCGTTCGCGGAGCTGGCGATCGACTTCAACGGCGGCCCGACCGCGCCGCTGACGAACCCGCGGCAGTGCGGGACGCACACGACCACGACCGCCGTCACCGCGTGGTCGGGCCAGACGGTCACATCGCAGGACTCGTTCGCCACGACGCAGGACGCCAACGGCAACGCCTGCGCGCCGCTGGGCTTCGCGCCGGCGTTCGTCGCCGGCATGGGCAACGCCTCGGCCGGTGCGTCGTCGACCTTCACGCTCGGCTTCGGACGTGACGACACGCAGCAGGACCTCGGCGACCTGTCGGTGAACCTGCCGGCCGGGATGATGGGCATGGTCGCCTCCAGCGAGCTGTGCGACGACGCCGCCGCGGCGGCCGGGACGTGCGCCGACTCCTCGCGCATCGGCTCGGTCAAGACGGCCGTCGGAGCGGGGGCGAACCCGTTCCAGCTGAGCGGTCGCGGCGTCTACCTGACGGGGCCGTACAAGGGCGGTGCGTTCGGTCTCTCGATCGTCGTGCCGGCGGTCGCCGGGCCGTTCGACCTCGGGACGGTCGTCGTGCGCGCGGCGGTCCACGTCGACCGCAAGACGGCGGCGCTGAGCATCGTCTCCGATCCGTTCCCGACGATCCTCGAGGGGATCCCGCTGCGGATGCGGCAGGTGACGGTCGCGATCGACAAGCCCGGCTTCATGGTCAACCCGACCTCGTGCAGCGAGAAGCGGATCGGCGGCGTGCTGCGGTCGAGCACGGGCACGGCGGCCAACGTCGGCTCGCGCTTCCAGGCCGGCAACTGCCGGGCGCTGCCGTTCGCGCCGAAGCTGGCGCTGCAGGTCGGCAGCAGAGGCCGCACGGGCAGAGGCGTCACGACGCCGCTGACGGCGCGCCTGACGATGACGCCCGGCCAAGCGAACAACCGGGCCGTCACCGTGAAGCTGCCGAAGTCGTTGAACTCGCGCCTGGAGGTGATCCGCGACGCCTGCACGCTGGAGCAGTTCGAGGCCGGCACGTGCGACAAGAACGTCGGGACGGCGAGCGCGACGACGCCGGTGCTGCGCAACCCGCTGACCGGCACGCTGCAGTTCGTCAGAAACCCGGCGCGCAGACTGCCGGACCTGATGGTGCGGCTGCGCGGGGCGGGCCGTGAGGCCGGCGTCGTGATCGACCTCACCAGCAAGGTCACGATCCCGAGAGACCTGTCGCTGCAGACCTCGTTCGACACGATCCCGGACGTGCCGATCAGCAGCTTCCGGCTGAGCCTCGTCTCCGGCAGACGCGGTGCGATCGGCATCACGCGCAACCTCTGCGAGGCGACGACGAGACGGAACCTGATCTCCGACGTCAGCTTCCGCGCGCAGAGCGGCGTGCTGAAGCAGGCCGGTCAGCGGGTGCAGGTCGCCGGCTGCGGCGCGAGAGCCGCCCCGAAGCCGAAGCCGAAGGCGAAGGGCACGGCGAAGAAGAAGCGCTGAGCGGGGCGTGCGCGGCGGGCGGCCACGAGCTGCCCGCCGCGCGACCCTCGCACAGGGTCTCAGCACCGCTGTCGGTACATGGATCTGAAGAGAGATGAGGATGCGGCCGCCGGTCCGCGGTGCGTCCTCTGGAGGAGGCACACACGGATGACCCTGGTCAAGACGCTCGCCGCGACGGCGGGCGCGCTCGCGGCGCTCGCGGCGGCGACAGCGCCCGCCCACGCCGCTGACGACTGCCCCAACGCCGCCGTCCGCGCGCAGCAGGGCTCGGCGCGGCTGCCGGACTGCCGCGCGTTCGAGCTGGTCTCGCCGGTCGACAAGAACGGCCACAGAGTCCAGCTGACGAGATTCGTCTCGCCGGATGGGGGCGCCCTGCAGTTCCGCTCGAGCGGCGTCTTCGCCGGCGGCAGAAGCAACATCGGCGCCGACTTCGCCGCGCATCGCACCGACAGCGGCTGGGTCACGAGCGCATTCGTCCCGGCCTTTCGCGGGGACCGGATCCCGCGGCTGATGGACGCGCCTCTGGCGTTCGCGTTCTCGGAGGACTTCACGCAGGCCGTCGTGCGGACCACCTACCCGCTGTATCCGTCTGACACCGGCACGAAGCCGGGCGGGACGAGAAACTCGGAAGACCTCTTCGTGCTCAGAGCCGACGGCAGCCACACCTGGCTCAGCAGCGGCACGCCCGAGGCGGACGCGTCCAGCAGCGACGTCACGTTCGTCGCGGCGTCGGACGATCTCTCCAGCGTGCTGATGCGGACCGGCCGTCAGCTCGATCCCGACGCCGGGGTCCCGGACGAGAGCGTCCAGCACCTCTACCTGCGCCGCCCGGGCCGAGCGACGACGCTCGTGAGCGTCGCACCCGACGGCCTGCCGCTGAGCATCGCGCCCGGGAGCGCGTTCATCTCCGACGACGGCTCGCGGATCGTCTTCGAGTCCGAGACGGCCCAGAACGGCACGGCGAGACCGCTCGTGCACGACCCCGTCAGCGGCACCACGACGGTGCCGACGTTCGGACCCGACAGACGCGTCTGCGAGACGGGGTCGATCGATCGGGTCACCAGGGACGGCCGCGCGCTGCTCTTCCGCTGCTCGACGCAGCTGACCGACGACGCGCCCGCGGGCCAGGGCCTGTACCGCGGGGATCTCGACACCGGCGCGATCACCTGGATCGCGCCGGGCAGCTTCATCGTGGACGTGAGCGAAGACCTCTCGTTCGGCTACATCCAGGCGAACGACTCGATCTCGCGCTTCGACGGCGGAGCGTCTCAGCCGATCCTCAGAACGATCGATGGCAGCAACGTGGTCATCCGCCAGGCCGAGATGTCGCCCAACGGCGAGTACCTCGCGTTCAAGTCGGAGAGCGACTTCGGCTTCCCGGGCGACAGCATCTTCGGCGAGCTCTACCTGTACGCGCGTCAGACGGGGCAGCTCGCCTGCCTCACCTGCGTGCCGGGCGGGAACTCGATGCTCGAGACGGGCGGCCTCGTCGCAGGCAGTTCGATTCCGCACGGCCAGGTGACCGATGCGGGCGACGTCTTCTACACGGCCTACGCGCCGCTCGTGCCGACCGACGTGAACGGCAGAGCCGACGCATACCTGTGGCGGGCGGGAAGACCGCACCTGCTCAGCACGGGCGCGGCCGACTCGGACACGCAGCTCGTCAGCGCCGCCGACGACGGGCGGGAGGTCTACCTGATCAGCTACGACCGGCTCGCGTCGCAGGACGTCGACAACGGCGTCCCCGACATGTACGTCGCGAAGGTCGGCGGCGGCTTCGCCGTGCCGGCCGCGGCGCCCGGGTGCGTCGGCGACTGCCAGGGCGAGCCGCAGCCGTTCCCGCTGCCGGCTGACCCTGGCACGACGTTGTTCACCGGACCCGAGGAGCGCGAGGACCCGGTGCAGCCGCCTGTGGCGAAGGTCTTCGGGGTCACGCCGCTCGGTTCCAGAGCGCTCGCCGGCTGGGCCAGACGCGGCCGCACGGCGCTCGACGTCGAGGTCTCGCACGCGGGCACCGTCAGAGCCGTCGTGCGCGCGAAGCTGGGCAGACGACGCGGCGTCGTCGTCGCCTCGGCCACGCGCAGAGCGCTGCGCGGCGGCACCGTCCGCCTGACGCTGCGGCTCTCGGCGGCGGCGCGCAGAGCGCTGCGCAGACAGGGCTCGCTGACGCTCGCGCTGCGGGTCTCCTACTCCGGCCGCCCGGGCGCGCAGCAGCAGACGCTCACGCTGCGCTCGCCCAGCACGAGAGGCGCGGCGCGATGACCGTCCAGATCGAACAGACCGAAGGGAACGCACCCAGCATGGGCACGACCAAGCGACGGCCCCGCGGGCGGATGGCCCGCACCGGGCTCGCCGCGATCGCGGGCCTGCTGGCCTCGCTGTCGCTCGCCGGCGCCGCGCAGGCCGCCGACTACGGCGACGAGTACGGGGTCGAGACGTTCACCGCCCAGGCGGTCGACCTCGTCCCCGACGAGAACGGCGGCCAGCCGACCCTGGTGGAGACGAGCCAGGCCGGGGCGCACCCCGACCTGCTCGCGATCGACATCAGACTGAGATCGAAGCCGATCGGCCCGCGCGGGTCGAACGTCCCCAACGGCACCGTCAAGGACATCGAGGTCGAGCTGCCGCCCGGCCTCTACGGCAGCTCCGTCGCGACGCCGCTCTGCCCGATGCCGGCGTTCATGGCGGGCGCATGCGCGAGACAGACGGCGGTCGGCTGGCACGTCCTCTCCTTCAACGGGGCGCGCGGCGACGCGCCTCCGGTCGCGTCCCCGATCTACAACGTCATACCGCCGGAGGGCGTCGTCGCGCGGTTCGCGTTCAACGTGCTGGCGGTCGACGTCGTGATGGACATGAAGGTCAACAGCGACGGGCGCTACACGCTGCAGACGAACATCCGCGACATCTCCTCGGGACTGGCGATGTGGCGGTCGCAGGTGTACCTGTTCGGCGTGCCGGCCGACCTCAACGGCCCCGGCGACCTGTTCGAGAGCGGCTTCGGCACGTCGGGCGGCGGCGAGCGGATCCCGATGCTGACGCTCGCGGCGGAATGCGGTCCGCCGCTGCCCGTGCAGATGCGGACGACGTCGTGGGAGCATCCGGCCACCTGGCAGCCGGCCTCCTACAACCCGTCGCAGGGCATCTCCGGCTGTGACCGGCTGACGTTCGAGCCCGACTTCGAGGCCACGCCCGACACTCCCCGCGCCGGCGCGCCTGCCAGCTACGAGATGCGCGTGTCGGTCCCGCAGAACATGCAGCCGCAGGGTCTCGCCACCCCGTCGGTGAGAACCGTGAAGGCGACGCTGCCGGAGGGCACGGCGGTCTCCCCGTCGAGCGCCCAGGGGCTGGTCGGCTGCGCCGACGAGCAGGCCGCGCTGCTGCGAGACGTCGAGCCGAGCTGCCCGTCCGCGTCGCGGATCGGGTCGGTGCGGATCGACACGCCGCTGCTGGCGGGGCCGCTGGAGGGCGGCGTCTTCCTCGGCACACCGAAGTCGATGAGATCGCAGACGGGCGAGATGCTGCGCCTGTTCCTGATCGCCAGAGGCCACGGCGTGACGATCAAGCAGGAGGGGCGGATCACGCCCGACCCGGTCACCGGTCAGCTGCGCGCCGTCTTCGACGCCGCGCCGCAACTGCCGTTCTCGGCGCTGACGCTGCGCTTCGACGGCGGGCCGACCGCGCCGCTGACGAACCCGCGCGCCTGCGGGACGTACACGA
>DATIOB010000074.1:0-1932 GCA_035473605.1 Conexibacter sp. | reverse complement strand
CTGCTCGACAACGCCCGTGTGCGGCTGCGCCACGGCGCCTGGCTGCGGCGGAGCAAGCGCGCGGTCGCCGCGCGGCCGCTGCTGGCGGAGGCGCTGCGGACGGCGGAGGAGCGCGGCGCCGCGCCGCTGGCGGCGCAGCTGAGCGCCGAGCTGGCCGCCGCCGGCGGCCGGCGCCGGCGCGTGCGCGAGGACGACGGCCTGACGCCGCAGGAGCTGCGCGTCGCGCGGCTGGCGGCGACCGGCGCGACGATGCGCGAGATCGCGGGCGCGCTGCACATCTCCCCGCGCACGGTCGAGAGCCACCTCGGCCACGTCTACCTCAAGCTCGGCGTCGCCTCCAAGCACGAGCTGCGCCGCCGCGGCGAGGAGCTGAGACTGCGCGAGCCGTCGCAGCCGTAGCGCGCCCGGCGCCGCTCAGACCGCGGGCACCCTCTGCAGAGGGCTCGCGCGCAGCACGCGCCTGCGGCCCCACGCGGCGGCGTCGGCGTGGTCGAGCAGCAGCGGGACGAGCTGATCGATCGCGACCGGCGTGACGCCCAGCTCGGCCGCGCGCGCGAACTCGAAGCGCGCGAGCACGTCGACGTACGGCGCGTAGACGCCGATCTGGTCGGCGGCGCTGGGGACGCACGGCGCCATCGGGCGGCCGGCGTGGGCGAGCGACAGCCGCGCGAACTGCTCCATCGTCGGCGCCGCCTCGCCGCTGACCGCCTGCACGACGCCGGCGAGCTGCGGCCGGTCGAGCAGGCCGCAGACGACGTCGACGACGTGGTCGACCGGGACGAGGTCGAGGATCGCGTCGGCCGGCGCCGGCACGACCTCCAGCACGCCGCTGACGAGCGCGCGCAGCGGCGGGTAGACGACGTTGAAGGAGCTGGTCCAGCCGCTCGTCGAGTCGCCGACGACGATGCTCGGGCGCACGATCGCGGCGCCCTCCAGCCGCGCGACGACCGCCTCGGCGCGGTGCTTGGTCTGCTCGTAGGTGTTGCGGAAGGCCGGTGCCGCGACCGGTCCGGTCTCGCGCGCGAGACCGCTCGCGCGGCCGTGCACGTAGGCGGTCGAGACGTGCACGAAGCGGGCCGTCGCGCCCAGCCCGCGCGCCCGCTCGGCGAGCGCCACCGTCCGCTCGCTGCCGTCGACGTTGATCGCGTGCGCGTCGTCGAGCGAGAGGTCGAAGCGGATGGAGGCGGCGCAGTGGACGACCGCGGCGGCGCGCGCGGCGAGCGCGTCGTAGGCGGCGGCGTCGAGGCCGAGCCGCTCGTGCTCGACGTCGGCGGCGATCGCCTCGACCCCCGCGACGACCGCGCGGTCGCCCCACGTCTGCTCGGCCAGCTCCTCCAGGCGCCGGCGCGCGTCGGCGTCGTCGGCGGCGCGCACGAGCGCCGCGACCGGCTCCCCGCGCGCGAGCAGCCGCTCCAGCACCAGCGAGCCGACGAAACCCGTGGCGCCGGTCACCACGGTGACGTGATCTTCGCGAAGCATGCGAGCAGTATCGGGGAGGACGCCTCGCGCGCGCCGTGCGGCCGCACCGCGCGCGGCCGGGGCATCCCCTATGGTCGGGCGTCGCACGAGGCCGGAGCGCACGCGGACGCGGGCGAGCGCACATGAGACGAAGGACTGAACGCATGGCGGCGATGAAGTGGTGGGGCTGGGGCCTGGAGGGCGTCGAGTTCACGCACGACGACAAGCCCGAGCTGGGGCCGTTCATCAAGCAGCAGCTCGGCCTCGACCTCGGGCTCGCGACGGAGGCGCCGCCGACCTTCGCCGACCTGCAGCTGGCCGAGCCGACGCTGCCGGCCGAGCTGCGCGCCGCGCTCGAGGGGGCGGTCTCCGCCGAGCAGGTCAGCATCGACCCGCTCGACCGCGTCGTGCACGCGCGCGGCAAGTCGATCCGCGACCTGATCCGCCAGCGCCGCGGCGACCTGCCGCGCCTCC
>DATIOB010000073.1:0-2129 GCA_035473605.1 Conexibacter sp. | reverse complement strand
CGGCGCGAAGGCGTACAGGCTGCTCCTGAGCGCGATGGAGGAGAGTCGCAAGGTCGCGATCTGCCGCTTCGTCCTGCGCACGCGCCAGCAGCTCTGCGCGCTGCGCCCGGCCGAGGGCGTGCTGACGCTCTCGACGATGCTGTTCGGCGACGAGGTCAACTCGCCCGAGCGGCTCGACGAGCTGGAGGCGCTCGGCGACGTCGAGGCGAACGAGCGCGAGGTCGCGATGGCGCGCCAGCTGATCGACTCGCTGTCGGCGCCGTTCGAGCCGGGCAGATTCAGAGACGAGTACCGCGAGCAGGTGCTCCAGCTGATCGAGCGCAAGGCCGCCGGCGAGGAGGTCGCGATCCAGCCGGCCGCCGAGAGACCGACCGAGGTGCCCGACCTGATGGCGGCGCTGGAGGCGAGCCTCGCGACCGTGCGCGGCGACGCCGACGGCAACGGCGGAGCCGCGGCGCCGGCGCCCGCGGCGGCGCCCAGAAGACGCGCCCGCAGAGCGCCCGCGAGAGCAAGAGCGAGAGCCAAGGCGAAGTAGCTCGGCTCGCGGGCCGCGCCGCGAGCGAGCCCGTCGGGACCCCGCCGGAGGCAGGCCGCGGAGCCTGGTGTGACGTTCCGAGTCACATGGTGTTTACGCTTTCTCAACCCCGGTCGCACGGACGGCGACCGATCCTTCGCTCATGAGCCCGCTCATCGCACCCCGTGCCGACCCGGCACCGCCGCAGCACCTGCGTTCGCTCCGCGTCACCCTCGCCGACGGCGCGCAGACGACCGTCCACGTCGCGACGCACGAGCTGGCGAGCACGCGTGTGCGCGTCGCGCGGCTGACGCGACCGGAGCCGCTGGCCTCGTGGTGCGCGCGCACCGGCGTCGAGGAGGCGCTCGTCGGCGGCTTCTTCGTGCGCCCGCACGGCCGCCCGCTGGGGGAGGTGCGCACGCACGGGATCGCCCGCGAGAGCACGCCCTTCACGGCGCCGTGGAACAAGGTCCGCGCCTGCCTGCACGTCGACCGCGGCGTCGTCTCGATCGCCCCGCGCGACAGCTTCTGCACGACGCCGCGCGGCGATCTGCTGCAGGCCGGCCCGCTGCTCGTGCGCGACGGCGAGCAGGTCGTCCACGCCGGCAGCGACCCGGAGGGCTTCTCCGCCGGTCAGTCGCAGTTCGACTCCGACATCAGCGACGGCCGCTACCCGCGCGCCGCGATCGCGCTCGCCGGCGAGCGGCTGCTGGCGGTCGCCGTCGACGGCCGCGCCCACGACGAGGTCGGCCTGACGCTCGACGAGCTGGCCGCGCTGCTGCTCGACCTCGGCGCCGAGCAGGCGATGAACCTCGACGGCGGCGGCTCGACGTCGCTGGTCTGCGGCGGGCTGCTGCGCAACGTGCCGCGCGGCGACTTCGACGTCGTGATCCCCGGCGGTCGCGCGGTCTCGACCGCGATCGCCTTCGCGCCGCGCTGAGCCGCGCCCTCGCGCGCGCCCGCGGTCCCGCCCAGCCTGCGCGCGGCCGCGCGCCCGCGCCCTATTCGCCGGTCCGTCGGCGCGCGGGCCGCAATTCCCGCTGCTAGCGTCGATGGAACATGCGCCGATCGTCACGACCACGCGCCCTGATGGGCGTCGCCTTCTTCCCGCGCGGCGGCTCGGCGCACGTCATCCGCGGCCTCGCCACCGCGCTGCCGTCCCACGGCTGGGACGTGACCGTCGTCTCCGGCTCGCAGCCCGGCCTCGGCGACGCCGGCGGCTTCTACGCGCCGCTCGACGTCCACGCGGTCGAGCTGGGCGCCCACCAGGCCTCCTACGAGGACCGTCCCGACGCACCCGACCGCGTCTTCGCCGGGCTCGGCGAGGCGGCCTTCGAGCGCCAGGTCGCGCTCTGGAGCGCGGCGCTGGAGCGCGCCGGCGCCGCCGACGCCGACCTGCTCCACCTCCACCACCTGACGCCGCTGCACGAGGCGGCCGCCCGCGTCGCGCCGGAGGTTCCGGTCGTCGGCCACCTGCACGGGACCGAGCTGCTGATGCTGGAGCGGATCGAGGAGGGCGCGCCGCCGAGCTGGACCCACGCCGAGCGCTGGGCCCAGCGGATGCGCGCGTGGGCGGCCGGCTGCGAGCGCACGATCGTGCTGACCGAGCGCCAGC
>DATIOB010000072.1:0-3259 GCA_035473605.1 Conexibacter sp. | reverse complement strand
CGCGCGCCGGGGCGGCGCCGTCGCGGGCGCGTCCGCGCTGGACGCGCCCGGCTGAGATCGCGGGTGCCTCAGGCCGCCGCGCCGACGAGCCCGTGCGGGTCGAGCACGTACTTCTTCGCCGCTCCTCTGTCGAAGTCTCTGTAGCCCTGCGGGGCGTCGTCGAGCGTGACGACGGTCGCGTTGACCGCTCTGGCGATCTGGCAGCGATCGTTGAGGATCGCCTCCATCAGCTCGCGGTGGTACTTCATCACCGGGCACTGGCCGGTCGTGAAGACGTGCGACTTCGCCCAGCCGAGCCCGATCCGGATCGACAGCGAGCCCTCCTTCGCCGCGTCGTCCTTGGCGCCCGGGTCGCCGGTCACGTAGAGGCCCGGGATGCCGAGCGCCCCGCCGGCGCGCGTGATCGTCATCAGCGAGTTGAGGACCGTCGCCGGCGCCTCCTCACCGGCGTCCTTGCCGTGCCCGTGCGCCTCGAAGCCGACCGCGTCGACGCCGCAGTCGACCTCCGGGGAGCCGAGGATCTCCGCGATCTGGTCGCCCGGGTCTCCTCTGGAGACGTCGATCGTCTCGCAGCCGAACGAGCGCGCCTGCGCGAGCCGCTCCGGCTGCAGGTCGCCGACGATCACGACGGCGGCGCCGAGCAGCTGCGCGGCGTGCGCGGCCGCGAGCCCGACCGGGCCGGCGCCTGCCACGTAGACGGTCGAGCCGGTGGTGACACCGGCGGTGACGGCGCCGTGGTAGCCGGTCGGGAAGATGTCCGACAGCATCGTCAGGTCGCGGATCTTCTCCATCGCCTGCTCCTTGTCGGGGAATCTGAGCAGGTTGAAGTCGGCGTAGGGGACCATCACGTAGCGCGCCTGACCGCCGGGCCAGCCGCCCATGTCGACATAGCCGTAGGCGGCGCCCGGCCGCGCCGGGTTCGTGTTGAGGCAGATGCCGGTCTTGCGCTCCTTGCAGTTGCGGCAGCGGCCGCAGGCGATGTTGAACGGCGTCGAGACGAGGTCGCCTCTTCTGATGAACTCAACGTCGCGGCCGACCTCGATCACCTCGCCCGTGATCTCGTGGCCGAGGATCAGCCCCTCCGGCGCGGTCGTGCGGCCGCGCACCATGTGCTGGTCGGAGCCGCAGATGTTGGTCGCGACGATCCGCAGGATCACGCCGTGGTGGCACTCGCGCCCGACGCTGTCCGGATGGACGCCGGGACCGTCTCTCAGCTCGAAGGTCGGGTAGGGCGTCTCCTGCACCTCGACGGTGCCAGGTCCCATGTAGACGACGCCTCTGTTGGTGTCCGCCATCTCTCCGTCTCCTCAGATCGGGGATCTGAGAAAGGGCCTGCCCAGTCGGACCGCTTCTTAGGCCGCTGTTTGCGCCCAGTCGCGGTAGAGCGCCCAGTAGCGCCCCTCCGCGGCGATCAGCTCGTCGTGCGTGCCCTGCTCGACGACGCGGCCGTGCTCCAGCACGACGATCAGCCCGGCGTGCTGGATCGTCGAGAGGCGGTGCGCGATCACGATCGCGGTGCGGCCGGCGAGCAGGCGGCGCATGCCCTGCTCGATCCGCGCCTCGGTGTGGATGTCGACGTTGGAGGTCGCCTCGTCGAGCACGAGGATGCGCGGGTCGGCGATGAGCGCGCGCGCGAACGCGATCAGCTGGCGCTGGCCGGCCGAGAGCTGCGCGCCGCGCTCGCCGACCTCGGTGTCGTAGCCGTGCTCCAGTTCCTCGACGAAGACGTCGGCGCCGACCGCGTGCGCGGCCGCCTCGACCTGCTCGTCGGTCGCGTCGGGGCGGCCGAAGGCGATGTTCTCAGCGATCGTGCCGCTGAAGAGGAAGCCCTCCTGCGGGACGATCCCCATCTGCGCTCGCAGCGAGTGGGCCGTCACCTCGCGCAGGTCGTGGCCGTCGACGCGGACGCTGCCCGCGGTCGGGTCGTAGAAGCGGGCGACGAGCTTCGCGAAGGTCGACTTGCCGGCGCCGGTCTCGCCGACGAGCGCGACCGTCTGGCCCGGCGGCACGCGCAGGTCGATCTCCTCCAGCGCCCAGGCTCCGTCCCTGTCGTCGGCACCGCCGTATCTGAACGAGACGGCGTCGAAGACCAGCTCGCCTCTGATCCGCGGCAGCGCGGCGGCGCCGGGCGCGTCGCGCAGCTCCGGCTCCTCGTCGAGCAGCTCGAAGATCTTGTCGAGCGCGGCCATGCCGGACTGGTAGGTCGTGTACAGCTGCGAGAGCTGCTGGATCGGGTCGAAGAAGTTGTTCAGCGCCGCGATGAAGCCGAAGACGACGCCGGTCGACGTGTTGCCCTCGATCACCTGGATGCCGCCTATCACGAGGATCGCCGTCGTCACCAGCGCCGACAGCAGCTCGACCGCGGGGAAGTACGACGCGTTCAGGTAGACGGTCGTCATGTTCGCCTGGCGGTTGGCCTCGTTCAGCTCCGAGAAGCGATCGAGATGGCGGCGCTCCTGGCCGAAGGAGCGCACGACGCGGATTCCCGACAGCGTCTCCTGCAGGTAGCCGGTGATCGCCGCGATCCGCTCGCGCGTGCGGCGGAAGGCGTCGGCGGAGGCGATCCGGAAGGCGAGCGCGGCGAGCGCCAGCAGCGGGATCGCGAGGAAGGTCCAGAGCGCCAGCTCGACGTCGAAGATCAGCAGCGTCACGATCACGCCGAGCAGCATCAGCGTCGACTGGAACAGCGTCGTGACGCCGTCGGTGACGAGCTGGTCGAGCGCCTGCACGTCGTTGGTCAGGCGCGAGATCACGACGCCGGCGCGGTTGCGCGAGTAGAAGCCGAGCGAGAGCGACTGGATGTGCTGGAAGACCTGGATGCGGAGGTCCTGCAGCGCCCGCTGGCCGACCCAGCCGGTCATGTACGTCTGCAGGTAGGTCGCGCCCCAGTAGATCAGCGCGGAGGCGACGAAGCCGACGACGATCCAGTCGAGCGCGGCGACGTCTCTGTGCTTGATCCCCTCGTCGATCGCGAGCTTCGCCAGCGGCGCCGGCGCGAGCGCGGCGCCGGTCGCCGCGAACAGCGCGGCGAACATGACGATCACGCGCGTGCGGTACGGGCGCAGCAGCACGAGCAGCCCGCGCAGCTTGCGGCCGCGGCCGGAGGTCTGGCGCAGCCGCCGGCGCAGGTCGGCGAGCCGGTCGGCCTCGCTGCCCGCGGTCGTCTCGCGGCCGATCGCGCCGCTGGCGAGCGCGGAGGCGCCCTCGGCGTAGCGCTGCTGGTCCGCTCTGCGCTCGTTCGGCGCGGGGTCCGGCACGG
>DATIOB010000071.1:0-16015 GCA_035473605.1 Conexibacter sp. | reverse complement strand
ACGGCGGCACGCCCCAGACGGGATTGAGGCACTGCGGAACCCTCCTGAATCGAATTGCGAGCGTCGCCAATCCTGCGGTCTGGAGGGGGGCGAATCATTGGACCGGTGTCGAAGATTCCTGCCCGAACGGTTGTCCACGCGGTAGAACGGGGGTGTCCAGAGATGCGAGTTTGCGCCCTTCCCTGACCGGGAAAGACGGCGTTTTGCAGGTACTTCTCTCGCTCGCGCGCGCGTGGGCGCGCGAGCGCGCGCGATCGGCCAGGTGGAGCGACCTACGCCGCGGCGGCGACGGCCTTCAGCTCTGGAGCGGCCGCGCGCAGGGCGTACGCGCCGGCCAGTCCCGCCCACTCGCCGTACGGGGCGAAGAAGGCGCGCACGTCCTCTTCGTCGACGCGCGCACGCGGATCGCCGGTCAGCAGACGGCCGACGAGCTTGCGGTAGGCGAGGTCGCCGGCCGGCAGCTTGTCCATCCGCCCCTGCCCCAGCAGCGCCGTCACCTCGAGCGTCCAGCTGCCGATCTCGGGGATCGCGTCGAGCCGCCGCCAGCCGCGCTCGGGGTCGGGGTCGTCGAGGTCGACGCGGCCGCTGGCGACCTCGCGGGCGGCGCGCCGCAGCGCCAGCGCGCGCTTGTCGGCGAGGTCGAAGGAGCACAGCAGCGCCGGCGCCTGCTGCGCGACGGTCGCCGCGCTCGGCAGGTCGCGCAGGCCGCTGGCGGCGTGCTCGCGGCCGAGCTGCCAGACGATCCGGCGCTGGATCGCGGCCGCGCGCACGTACTCGATCAGCTGCTCGGTGATCGCCCACGCGAGCGCCTCGAACGCGACCGGGCGGCGGCGCAGCCGCACCGTCGGCTTGCTGCGCACGGCGGCGCCGATCAGCGGGTCGTCGCGGAAGCGGTCGTGGAACGCGCGCAGGTCGTCGTCGACGCCGAGCGCGAAGCGCATCCGCTCGATCCCCCACGCGGCCGCCTCGGCGCTGGACGCCTGCGCGCCGAACAGGACGCGGTCGGGCGCCGTCTGCGCGACGCGCACGACGACCGGGTCGTCACCGTGGTGCAGCAGCCGCTGCACGACGCCGTCGCGGCAGCGCAGCACGCCGTCCATCCCGCTCATGCGCGGCAGCCGGAACGGCCACGGCGGCGTCACCTCGACGCGCAGCTCGTGCGTGCCGCGCGCGGGACGGCGCCACGACGACCGAGCGGAGAGTGGGCGGGCACGCCCGCTGGGCGCAGCGCGCCCGACCGAATGCGAGCCCGCCGGGCGCGGCATTCGGCTCAATCGCGGCCGAGCAGGTGGATGTCCAGCAGGACGGAGCGGGTCGAGACGATCGGCAGCGCGTCGACGCCCCTGCGCCGCCGGCCGCCGAGCCTGCCGGCGCCGCCGCGCCTGCGCGCGCGGTGCGAGATCGCCACGACCGTCGCCGCCCCGGCGACGAAGCCGGTCGCCGCGACCGCGGCCACCGTCTTGACCGCCGGCAGCTGCGGGCGGGCGCGCTCGAGCGCGCGCACCTCGTCCACGACGGGGACGGCGTCGACCGTCTCCTCGGCGTCGAGCGGCAGCGGGTGGTGGTCGGGCTGGGTCTCCATCGCGAGATGCGGATCGTGACAGCGCCGTCGGACGCGCCGCCCTGCGCAGGCTAGCGCGTTCTTATGTCGACTCGCCGGCCGGCGCCGGCTCGCTGTCAGCGGGCGCCATCGACGGCACCGCGTCGGGGTCGAGCAGCCGCTCGAAGAGGCGGTAGCGGCGCACGACTCTGCCGCCCATCCCCTCCATCGCGCGGTTCATCGACTTGTTCGTCTCGAGGATCCAGCCCATCTCGCCGTAGGTCTGCGGCGTCACCTCGGCCGAGTCGAAGTGCAGCTCGTAGAAGCGCGCGGCGACGCCGGTGTGCTGCCACTCGCGCTTGACGCCGAGCGCGAAGACGCGGACGCGGTCGATCTTCTTGCGGCGCAGCAGGAACTGCAGCCAGCCGAACGGCAGGATGCGGCCGTTCATGTGCTTGAAGACCTGGTTGTAGTCGGGCACCGTCAGCGCCGCGCCGACCGTCTCGCCGTCCTTCTGGGCGACGAAGGCCCAGTTCTCGTCGAGGATCGGCTTGAGCGTCTTGGCGTAGTGGCGGACCTCGGTCTCGGTCAGCGGCGAGAAGCCCCAGTTTCTCTCCCACGCCTCGTTGTAGACCTCGAGGAAGCGGTCGATCTCGGCGTGGATGTCCTTCTTGCGCATCGGCCGCACGGTGATGCCGTACTTCGACTCGACGCGGTCGGCGACTCTCCAGATCGACGGGTGGACTCTGTCGCGGCCCGAGATCTCCAGGTGCCACATCAGCGTGTCCATCGCCTTCATCAGCCCGACCGACTCGATCAGCCGCGGGTAGTACGGCTTGGTCCAGTTGGTGAGGATGATCGGGTCGAGCTCGAAGCCCTCGACGAGCACGCCGCACTCGTCGTTCATCGTGAAGTCGGCCGGCCCGACCATGCGGTCGCGACCGCGGGCCCGCAGCCACTGCTCCGCGGCGTCGAACAGCGCCGCCGCGGCCTCCGCGTCGTCCTCGCACTCGAAGAAGCCGAAGAGGCCCCATCTGTTGTCCTGGAACTCGTTCAGGACGTGGTCGACCTGCGCCGTGATCCGCCCGACCGCCCGCCCGTCGCGCCAGGCGAGCCAGTACTGCGCCTCACCATGCTCGAACCAGGGGTTCTTGCGCCGGTCGAGGAATCTGCGTCGCTCGGAGATGAGCGGCGGCACCCAGTGCGGCTCGTTACGATAGAGCCGCCACGGCAGCTTGATGAAGGTTGTGAGGTCGCGCTTGGAGGCGACCGGCCGGACTTCGAGAGCCATCCGGCCAATCTATATGCCGACCACCACAGACGTCTTCGACAAGGCCCGCACGCACGAGCGCGTTCTCCAGCTGAGAGCGGCCCGTGAGATCGATGCGGTCCCCTACTTCCGCCGGCTCGAGTCGGCGACCGCCCCCATCGTCGAGATGGAGGGCCAGCCGCGCATCATGCTCGGCTCCAACAACTACCTCGGGCTGACGAGCGACCCGCGCGTGATCGAGGGCGCCCACGCGGCGATCCGCCGCTACGGCACCGGCGTGACCGGCTCGCGCCTGCTCAACGGCACGCTCGACCTCCACCTCGAGCTGGAGCGCGAGCTGGCCGAATGGTTCGAGGTCGAGGACGCGATCGTCTTCACGACCGGCCACCAGGCCAACCTCGGCGCGCTCGGCACGATCCTCGGCCCTGGCGACACCGTCGTCGTCGACTCCGGCGACCACGCCTCGATCCTCGACGGCGTGCTGCTGTCGCGGGCGAAGATGCGCGTCTTCCGCCACAACCGGCTCGACCTGCTGGAGAAGCGCCTGCAGCAGGCCGAGGCCGACGGCGGCGGCATCCTCGTCGTCGTCGACGGGGTCTTCTCGATGGAGGGCGACGTCGCGCCGCTGCCGCAGATCGCCGACCTGTCGGAGCGCTACGGCGCCCGCCTGATGGTCGACGAGGCGCACGGCCTCGGCGTGCTCGGCGCCCGCGGCGCCGGCGCCGCGGAGCTGTTCGGCGTCGAGGACCGCGTCGACCTGCGGATGGCGACCTTCTCGAAGTCGCTCGCCTCCGCCGGCGGTGTGATCGCCGGGCCGGCCGACGTCGTCGACTTCCTGCGGATCCAGTCGCGCCCGTTCCTGTTCACCGCCAGCGCGGTGCCGGCGGCGGTCGGCTCGGCGCTCGCGGCGGTGCGGATCTGCCGCTCGGACGAGGGCAGAGCGCTGTTCGCGCGCGTGCTCGAGAACGCCGCCTACCTCAACAGCGGGCTGCGCTCGCTCGGGCTGCACACGGTCGAGCCGACGGCGCTGCCCGACGGCTCGGTCGTCGCCACCCCGGTCGTGCCGGTGCTGGTCGCCGACGACTGGAAGGCGGCGCTGCTGTGGAAGGCGCTGTACGAGGCCGGCGTCTACGTCAACGTCGCGCTGCACCCCGCGGTGCCGCCCGGCGGCGCGCTGCTGCGCACGAGCGTGATGGCGACGCACGACCGCGACACGCTCGACGCCGCGATCGAGAAGTTCGCACAGGTCAAGCTGGCCTTCGAGGCCGAGCACGGGCCGCTGCCCGGCGCCGCCGCCTGACGCTCCTGAGGCGCGTCAGGCGGTCGCACGCTACGACGTCTATGTCGTAACGCGCCGGAATTCCCATTGGTCGACACTCCCCTTTCGGGAGAGGACCTGCGCGATGGTGTGCCGGGACCTGATATGGGCATGGCGCGCGCCCGATGCGCCGGAATCTCGACCACAACAAAAAGCCCGCTCCTAGCGGAGGATGAGACGGTTCTCCATTGACCGTCGCGGGGCGAAGCGCATAGCTTCTGCGGAACGTCGTCCGGGCGATCTCGCACCACGGCAACGGTGCCTCTTACGAGGGAGAGCGCCACCGCCACGGGAGTGTCCGAGTCCCCCGCCCGCCGACGCGACGCAGACCGCCGATCCCCCTCAAGCTCGGCGGTCCGTCGAGGCCTACTCGTATCGGAGGCAGGGAGAAAGAGTGCAGATGGACGGGTTGCCGACGATGACCCCTGGGCCGCAGCACCTGCGGGCCCTTGAAAGAGCAAATCGCGTTCGCTTGGCTCGTGCAGAGCTCAAGCGGCGCATCGCAGACGGAGAGACCTCCGCCGCCGAGGTTCTGCTGACCACCCCCTGGGAAGCGGAGAGCATGGCGATCGGGGATGTTCTGATGAGCCAGCGTCGCTGGGGCAGCACGCGCTGCCGGAAGTTCCTGGCGATGTTCCGCATTCTGGAGACCAAGCGCGTCGGTTCGTTGACCGAGCGCCAGCGGCTTGCGCTGGCGGCTCAGCTCGACGCGCACGCGAAGATCGAGCACACCGTCCGCCTCGAGGCGGCCGGCGAGCTGGTCAACGCCTGACGGATCAGCTGCAGCGCTGCGACGCGCCCCGTGCCCGAGCTTTCCGCGGGCACGGGGCGCGTCGTGCGTTCAGCGGCTCTCGGCGGCGGTGCGGCTCTCGGCGGCGCTCGCGCTTGCGCGCGGACGCGGCAGCACGCTCAGATACGATCGGCCGCGAAGCCGGGACCGCGCGTGGCGATCTCGACGATGTGCCCGTCCGGATCGCGGACGTAGATCGAGCGGAAGGCGCCGCGGTCGAAGACGTCGGTGCAGCCGACCCCGCGCTCACGCAGGTAGTCGCGCCAGGCGAGCTGCTCGTCAGCGCTCTCGACGACGAACGCGACGTGGTGCAGCGAGCCGGCGCCGATCACGCCGTCGGGCAGCTGCGGATACTCCATGAACGTGATCAGCGTGCCGGGCGCGGCGGCGGCGTCGCCGAACCAGAAGTGGCGCGTGTTGGGGTCGTCGTCGTTGACCCCCTCCTCGACGAGCGCGAGCCCGAGCACGTCGCGGTAGGACGCGGTGGTGCGGTCGAGGTCGCGGCAGATCGCGGTCACGTGGTGCAGGCCGGTCAGCTGCATGCGGCGCGGCGGATCGGCGCCCGGCTGCTGCTCGCTCGGTGGTTCGGCGGTCATGCTGGCGTGAGCATATAGGCGCGACAGGCGGCGCCTCAGCGGAGCGTCGCGCGCAGTGGTCGGCGGCGCCGCGCGACGCCGGCGCGGTGCGCCTCAGCGCACCTTCACGCCGAAGCCGCCGGAGCGCTTCTTGAACAGCGCGCGCCAGCCGAGGAAGGCGAGCACGAAGACCGCGATCGCTATCGGCACCATCGTCGTTCTGTCGACTCTGACGAAGAACAGCACCGCCATCGTCGCGACCGCCGCGACGCCCGCCAGCAATGCGGTGTGCGAGCGGTAGCCGCCGATGTGCTCGCGCAGCGCGACCTCCAAGCCGGCGACCGAGCCGATCAGCACCGCCCCGGTCAGCAGCACGTTGCCGGAGCCGCCGCCGACGACGAAGCCGGCGATCCCGAGCGCGATCGCCGACAGCACGCACAGCTCCATCAGCGGAAAGCTCCCCCACGGCGCCGCCGGCGCCTGCTCCCGCCGCGTCGCGCCGCGCGCCGCTCTCCGGCGCGCAGCGTCGTCGTGGGCGACGGGCGAGGACGCGGCGGCGGCCGGCGAGCGGACACCAGCCACAGAGTCGGTCTCGCGAGCCGCATTCGAGACCGACGCAGCGGGCCGTATCGGGACGGCGGCCGGCCGTCCCGATGCGGTAGTGCGCTGCTTACGCCGACGCTTGCCCACGCCTTTAGCGTAACGAAGAACGCAGCGCCTCACCCCAATGCCTATCTGATGTTGGCTATCCCGCCACCGGTCGAGTTCCGGGCCTCTTGGTTGATTATCGTGGGATAGCCATAGTTACTTTGCCCACCCGGTGTCCAGCTCACCTGCTCTGGTCCGACGTTCAGACAGGTAAACGGAATAGCATTGCCTCCCGATCCGTCCGAATTGGTCTTCGCGCCGATACAGACATCATTCCCGTCTGTTTGCCAGTACACCGTCGTGTACCCGACGCCGTAGAGATACGCGTATGGGCCCACGCAGCGTCCACCCGGAACAATCCACACGTTGCAAAAGCCTATGTTGGCCGCATGGGCATTGCTAGTCCCAAAGGGAGTCGCCGCGGTGCGATCGATCACTGAAGTCAATCCCAGTACCACGAGAACAGCCACGCCCAATCTCACGAGCGACGACAGGACCTTTACCAACATATGAACCCCCTGTTGAGGATCTTGGTGATTAACAATTCCGACAACCGCGAACTGGGAGCCACGCCCCTTCCACGGCTCGGGCGACTCCGAGCCCAGCCACAACCCCGTGTGAGAGGAAGACAAATCCACCGCTGGCAACGTCGATCGGCTCGCGCTCTCGCGACTTCAGCATTGCGTACACAGACGATGCGTCGCGAGGCACCATTCCGACCACCACAATCCCTCCCGCGGCGCGCCCTAGCCATCTCCGGCTCTTCCGCCGAGCGGGATGTCAGGCGACACCTCCCTCGACTAGCGCTCAGTCCAATACAACCGGCCTGGCAACGCCATCAAACAAGCTGGGAGCCGAGCTCGCCGAAAGGCCAAGAGTCGCCGCCTCAGGTCATCTGATGTTGAGTATCGCCTGCATGTATATGACGTTCGGCGAGTTGTTGATCAGCGTTCCGTACCCATAGCCATAGGTTCCCCCTGGCGTCCACGCCGTCTGATCGTGATTCAACGTAAAGCAACTGAAAGGGATCGCGTTCCCACCAGTCCCATCAGGATTGTCCTTGGCGCCGATGCAGCCGGTTTGATTATCGAGTATTGCCGCTGTGACACCAGCTCCGTAATTGTACGTTCTATGCGTGGACACCGTTCGTTGCCCCGGCTGCAGCGGTCCACCGCTGTGGAAGCCCCAGTGATAGGCCTGCGCCTGCCCAGCGCTGAACAGACCGATCGAAGCACCAACGACGACTGCGACCACAACAAGCCGGTTCAACCTCAAAGCTGCAAGCATCTTATGTACCTCGCCCTTCTCGATTGGTGTTTCATCCTCGTCAGCAGGCCTGGCAAGTGTCGAGGCGATGACGTACCGTCCTAGCGGCGGATCGGAATCCAATTCCCTCGACGGAGGCTCGTGTCAGGTAGACGAACCCGTTGTCGCGCAAGGGGACATTCCTCACGCGCGTCCCTTTTTCTTCGAGCCACACCTGGCGGATCTCGTCCGGCACGACGCCGGCGACAACCACCTCCCGTGGCCGCAGTCCAGGCGCACCCTGAGCGCCACCACTCAGAACGATCATCAGTCTTCCCGGTTCGTCGGAGACCTCCGCTCTCGGCGCGCACTCGAACCCGACCCCGGCACCTCGTTTGTCAAAGAGATGAAGACACACAAGAGCCGGATCGAACGACGCACGCCACGAGGAATCCCCAGTCGCGATCCCACGAGTCACCCAAAGCCGATAGCGATCCGTAGACGCCCGAATACGTCGCGCAGTATCGAAGTCCACCTGCACGCCGTCGTATCTCCCGCCATGCGCGACCTGCGGAAGCGCATCGCGAGGGGCAGCACCGCGCCGAAGGACGCTGAGCGCCTCCTGCATTGGTGTCGATATCCCACTCGACCTATCGTCACCACTGCTCGCGCATCCAGCAGTGCTGATGGCGACAACGATCGCGCCGATAATTACTCCAACCGAGCTATTAGCGCTCGATCTGCGTTTAGCAGCCATGTGCCCTTGTCCCTTGCCCCGCCTGCACGAAGCAGCGTACACATGGTTCTACAATCCAGTCAACTAAAAGATGCCCGATAACATGTATTGATGTTCTTGCTACGAGTTGAAAAAGGCTCGGTTGATCGTCTCGGCACGCCGCGCGTGGGCGTGCCGCACCGCCGGGCTCACGCGCGCGGGGCTGCCGCGGGTAGCGGGCAGCCGGAGGAGATCTTCACGTGCCACCAGCCGGCGAGCATGCCGATCAGGCCGAGGCGGGGGCGTGACTCCCAGGCGCCGCAGCCGGGCTCGCCGACCTCTCTGCGCGTGATGCGGACGCCGGGGTGGGCGGCGGGATCGCGCAGCAGGCGCGCCAGCTCGTCGCGCTTGAGCGCCTCGCGGGCGGCTCGCTCGGCGTGGACGATGCGGACCTCGTGGAGCCGCTCGGCGAGGTCGTCGCGCAGCTGCTCCAGCTCGCCGAGGCTCAGCAGGCGGGGACCGCCGGCGGTCCCGTCAGCGGCGCGGTCGGCGACCGACCAAACGATCTCGTCGTCAGCGACGGTGCGCGCGGCCGCCTCGGCCAGCTCGCGCTCCAGCTTCCGCACCTGGCCGCGCAGCGTGCGGCGAGCAGCGCGTTCGTCGAGCGCCCACCATGGGGTCAGGGTCGTGTTCGTCTGTTCGATCACACGCTCCATCCTGCGCCGAGTCTACCCCCGTCGTGCCGCTTTCGAGTGCGCAACCGTTGCGTGGCGCGTCAGGAGGCGAGCGTCTCCGCGCAGGTCCACAGCGCCTCCTCGACCTCCAGCGCCGAGACGCCCTCGACGACGACGGCGAACAGCAGCACCCGGCGCGTCCGCTTCGTCACCGCGCGCGCGGCGGTCGGCTCGCCGAACAGCAGCGCGATCGGCCCGCGCTCGTCGCCGACGACGATCCGGCCCGGCGGCAGCGTCACGGCCGGCTCCCCCTCCCCCAGCCGCTCGTGCTCGCCGCTCAGGCGCAGGCCGAGCCGTCCCTCCACCGTCTCGGCGTCGAGCGCCCACAGCGGCACACCCGTCTCCATCAGCGCGATCGTCAGCGCGTCCTCCAGCAGCCCGCGCGACGGGAGCCCGCCCTGCACCAGCCGCTGCACCGCCGCCGCCTCGATCGGCACACGCGTGACGTCGGGGTCGAGGCCGATGTGGCGGAAGAAGACGCGGTAGGCGTGCGGCACCGGACGCTGGCGCAGCACCATCGCGTCTGCCCCGCGGAAGCGGTCGGCGATCAGCGCCAGCCGCTCTCTGACGCCCTTCGGGGTGCGACCCAGACGCCTCTCCAACTCGACCTCCAGCAGCGTCAGACCGAGTCGCGGGAACTCTCCGAGCAGCCGCTCGGAGACCCAGCCCGCGCGCGTCGGCCGCTCGCTCATCCCCGCTCCAGCGCCCGCACTCTCGCCGCCAGCGCGCTCGCGGTCGCCGCCTCGTCGCCGAGCAGCGTCTCCGCCACCCTCCCGCCTCTGCGCGCCAGCACGACCGTCGGACAGACCGCGATCCCGTAGACGTTGGAGACGGCGCCGTCGCGGTCCCACGCGAGCGGGAAGCTCCAGCCGTGCGCTCTGGCCAGCTCGCGGAAGTCGTCGCGATCGCCCTTGATCCCGACGGCGGCGAAGGCGACGCCGGGGAAGTCGGCGGCGACCTCCTCCATCGCGTCCAGCTCGCCAGCGCACTTCTCCGCCTTCGAGGTCAGGAAGGCGAGCACGAGCGGGCGCTCGCGCACGACCGTGCAGGCGTTGAAGGCGCGCGGGTCGTCGACGTCGCAGGCCGGGACGCGGCCGGCGTCGCCCTGGTCGGCTCTTCTCGCGACGTTCGCGTCGCCGTCGAGATCGGAGGCGACGAGCGGCGCCGCGAACGGCGGCAGCGTCGCGCCGACCGCCGGCCCGGTCGAGCCGGGGCCCTCGGTCCGCAGCGTGTTGAGCAGGATCCAGGCGAGCACGACCAGGCCGACGACCCCGACCAGCCAGCCGTACTTCGCGCCCGAGGTGCCCGGGGGCGGCAGCGGCGGAGCCGACGGCGGCGCGGGCGGCCAGGCGCCGGACTCGGCGCTCTGCTCGTCGCGGCGCGGCTCGCGTTCGTCGCTCATGCGGTGGGACGGGCGGCGGAGCGCTTCGCGCGCCGGCGCGGACGCGGCAGCCGGCGCAGCGCTCTGGCGAAGACGCCGCGCTCGGCCATCACGAGCGCCGACGGCAGCACGATCAGCACGCCCAGCAGCGAGACGGCGAGGTCGACGACGGTGACGATGCCGAAGTCGCGCAGCATGCGGATGTCGGAGAAGGCGAGCACGCCGAAGCCGACGATCGCGGTGACGCCGGAGGCGACGACGGCGCGGCCGGTCGAGCGGTAGGTGCGCAGCAGCGCGTCGCCCAGCTCGCGGCCATCGCCGCGCTCCTGGCGAAAGCGCTCGGACAGCAGCACGCTGAACTCGGTCGAGATCGCGATCACGAGCGCGCCGGGCGTCGCCGACAGTGGGTTGAGCGGCACGCCGGTGAGGAACAGCACGAGCGCCGACCAGCCGGTCGCGAGCGCGATCGGCAGCAGCGGCACGAGCGCCCGCTCGGCGCTGCGCAGCACCGCGAAGAGAACCGCGGCGACCGCCAGCAGCCCGAGCACGACCGTCAGCAGCCGGCGCGTCGCCGACGACAGGTCGGCGTTCGCCTGCGCGGTCACGACCGGCAGGCCGGCGAGCTGGGCGTCGATCCCCGGCGGCGGGTTCAGCTCCTCGCGCAGCACGTCGACGACCCGCTGCTGCTCGTCGAGCGGCATCAGGCGGATCCCGAACGCGAGCGTCGCGGCGCGGCGGTCGCTGGCCAGCACGGCGGAGGCGAAGTACGGCGGGACGGCGTCGAGCAGCGCGTCGATCTGCTCCTGGCTGGCGCCTCTCGCGCTCGCCAGCAGGTCGGGCAGGGAGAAGGCCGGGCACAGCCTCGCGCTCGCGCAGCCCGCTCTGGCGTCGTAGCCGAGCCGTCTCAGGACCCGCCCCTGGTAGTCGGTCATCCAGCTCACGACGGCCGGGCTGGCGACGTCGTCGCCGCGCACGACGACGTCGATCTCGCCTGAGGATCTGGTCGCGTCCTGGAGCCTCGCGAGGTCGGTCAGCGCCGGCATGTCGGCCGGGACGAGCTTCGTCACGTCGGAGACGACCTCCGTCTGGCTCTCCGACGCCCAGCCGCAGAGCGCGAGCACCAGCGCGACGGCGAGCACGCGGCCGGGGCGGCGCAGCGACAGCGCGACGAGGCCGCGGGCGGTCGGGCGGCGGCGCGCCAGCGCGCGCAGCGGCGGGAACTGCGCGAGCGCGCGGCCGGCACCGGCGAGCAGCTCGCGCGCGCCGGCCACGGAGGCGGCGAAGGGACGGACGGCCGCCGCGGCGGCACGGCGCAGACGGCCAGGACCAGGCCTGCCGTGGGCCTCGTCGGCGTCGCGCCGTCCGCCGAGCGCGAGCGCCGCCGCGCCGGCGGTCAGCGTGACGGCGAAGGCGAGCGCGATGCCGACGACCAGCAGCAGGCCGAAGCCGCGCACCATCGGGACCGGCGACAGCAGCAGGACGAGGAAGCCGGTCGCGGTCGCCAGCGCCGCGGTCGCGATCGTCGGCGCGCCGGCGCGAGCGGCGCGGCCGACGGCGTCGGCGCCTGCGTGCCCGGCGGCGCGCTCCTCCTCGACGCGCGACTGGAACTGGATCGCGTAGTCGACGGCGAGGCCGATCAGGACCGGCAGCACGGCGATCGACGCCATCGTCAGCTCGACGCCGGCGAGCCGCATCAGCCCGAAGGTGAGGCCGGCCGCCGACAGCGCCAGCAGCAGCGGCAGCAGCCGCAGCCGCGCGCGGAAGACGAGCAGCAGCACCAGCGCCATCGCCGCGATCGCGGCGCCCAGCAGCAGCCCCAGCTCGCTCGTGACCGTGTCGGCGAGGTCGCCGACGACGACCGGCACGCCCGAGACGACGAAGCTGCCGCCGCCTCTGAGTCTGAACATCGGCATCGCGACCGCCTCGCGCACGAGCGTGATCGCCTCGGCCCGCTCGGCCGGCGTCAGGTCGTCGCGCAGGCGCACCTGGATCAGCGCCGCGTCTCTGTTGGGGAAGAGGTACGAGAAGCGCCCGGCCGGCTCGCCGGCGCCGCGCGCGGGGTCGAAGACGATCTGCGAGACGAACGCTCTGTTGTCGATCTGCGGCATCCCCTGCAGGCCGGTGCTGAGCGCCAGCTGCTGCAGCTTCTGGAAGGCCGCCTGTGACGCTCTGGTGGCGGCCTGCTGACCGGCGCGCTGCTGCTCGGCCGCGCTTCTGCCGGCTCTTCTGGCCTGCTCGATCGCGGCTCTGCGCGCGGTCGCGGCGACGGCGTTGGCCCGCTCCAGCTCGTCGTAGACGGTCTCCTGGATCGAACGGGCGGCCTCGTTGAGGAAGGTGCCGGGGCCGTAGACGACGCGCGCCGGCTTCAGCTCAGCGAGCTTCGCGCAGGCGCTGCCGGCGCCGCCGTACGGTCTCGCGCCGCTCGGCACGTTGCCGCCGAGGCAGCCTTCGAGCTGGATCATGCGGCCGAGGTCGTCGGTCAGGACCAGCTCGGAGAGGCGCTGCCGGACGAGCACGAGGATCGCGTCGTCGCCGAAGTCGCGGTGGAAGTCCGCGGTCGCTCTGCCGGCGTCCGAGGAGCGGCCGGCGAGCGTGTCGGTGCTGGTGCTCGCCTGCAGCCCGAGCGCCAGCGCGCCGCCGCCGAGCGCGAGCGCGACGACGGCGAGCAGGACGGCGAGCGGGTGGGCCGCGGCGGCCCGGGCGACGCGTTCGAGGCCGGCGCGCGCCGTCACGGCTGCGTCGGCGGGTCCGCCACGACGTGCGGGTAGTCGCCGGCGAAGCCGGGGAATCTGCCCTGCAGGCGGCATGGCGGCGCCGGGACGTCGGTGTAGCTGCCTCTGGTGATGTTGCTCGATCCAGGCGGGTCGGCGGTGACGCGGAATGCGAGCAGTTGCAAGAACGAGGAGGCGTCGGCGCCGATCCCGCCGATGATCGTCGGCAGGTCAGCCGGCAGGTTCGGCACCGGTCGCAGGCCGTTCACGCACTGGCGCGTCTCGAACGACGCGAGGCCGCGAATCAGCTCATCGCTGGTGCCGGGCGCGGTGTACGCATTGCCGCGGTTGTACGCGAGACGCCTCGGGTATTGCCCGAGCGCCTCTGGCGTAACGGGCGCTCCGGCGCGAAGCTGTCCTGGGCGGCCGTCCTGACCGAGCGAATTCGTCGCCGAGGCGAAGTTGCCGAAGAAGGCGTCGATCTCCGGCAGGTTGTCACCGAGGAAGGCGAGCACGGGGTTGAGCGTGCGCGTGAACGGGTCGAGCTGGCCGAGTGAGGGGCGCAGGTCGTCGAGGAAGCGCGAGAAGGCCGGCAGCCCTCTGTAGGAGGCTCTGATCAGCGGACCGAGATCGACGAAGAAGTCGCGGAAGGGCGGCGCCAGCCGCTCGAGCGACTGCAGCGTCGGGCTCAGCTGACGGGCGACCGGCTGCAGCTGCAGCACGAGCGGATCGGCGTTTCTGGCGAAGGCGTCGAGCGCCTCGACGGTCAGCTTCGACTCGCGCTCGAAGGTCGGCAGCGCGCGGAAGGTCGCCTGCAGCGCCTCGTTGCGGTCGGCGACGGTCGCGAAGACCTGGTTGGAGTTCGTGATCAGGTCGCGCAGCTCGCCGTTGCGGCCGGCGAGCGCGTCGAAGACGACGCCGGTGTTGCTGATCAGCGCCCGCACCTCTGGTCTCTGTCTGTCGAGCACCTCGAGCAGCGTGTTCGTGTTCTCGGCGAACGGCGCGAGGTTGCCGAGCGCGTCGTTGAAGTCCTGGCCGCGGCCTCTGAGGCCTTCGGCGCTCGACTGCATCCAGACCTGGAAGTCGCGGCGCGTCTTCTCGTCGAGCGAGCGGAAGATCTCGTCGAGCTCGACCGTTCTCTGCACCTGTGAGGCATGCAGCGAGCCGCCCTCGGGCAGCAGGCCGTCGGCCTTGTTGCCGGGCGTCAGCTCGACGTAGGTCTCGCCGAGCAGCGTCTTCTGGCGCAGGATCGCGCGGGCGTCTCTCGGGATCGGTGCGTAGCGCTCATCGAGCTGGATCGTCGCGTCGGTCGTGTCGCCGGGGCCGAGCTCCAGCTTCGCGACCTTGCCGACCGGGACGCCGGAGATGCGCACGTCTGCCTGCTGCGCCAGCTGCGCGGCCTCTGGGAAGTACGCGTGGAACTGGTAGCCCTTCGGCTTCAGCGGCGCCGAGCCGCCGAACGACAGCCAGAGGTAGAGCAGCAGCCCGAAACAGGACAGGGCGAAGCCCGCCATGATGAGGATGCGTCCGAGTGTCGGAGCTTGCTTCTGCATCAGCCCCCGCCTCTCGTGCAGTAGGCGGACTCCGACGGGAGGTTGGAGAGCTGTGTGACCAGCGTGATTGCCGCGCCTTCTGGTGCCGTCGACTTCTTCACGCCTCGAACGCCCGGGAGGGTTCCGCAGTTGACGTAGAGGGCGGCGCGCAGGCCGCCTCCGTTGGCATCCTGCGTCGCAAGCGCGGAGTTCGCGAGGTGGCCGAGCCACGTCAAGTAGAAGAGGTAGCCCTCTCTGCCTCTGTCTCTGTTTGCGAGCGCGTTGAGGAACTCGTTGAGGATCGAGAAGGTCGTGACGAGGTCAGGCGCCGCCTCGGCGAGCCGCCGCGCGGCAGGGCGCAGCGTTCTGACGACCGGCGTCGCGGCGACCGTGAACGGGCGGATCTGCTCCTCGATGATCGGCGTCGTCTCGATCAGGAACGGCCGCGTCGCGCTCAGCGCCGGGCCGAGCGAGCGCGCGAACGGGCGCAGCGCCTGCAGCGCCGGGCCGGCCGTGTCGGCGAACTCTCTCGTCGCCGTCAGCGCCGACTGCGTCTGCTCAAGCGTCGACGGCAGCTTGGCGAGCGTCAGCTCGATGTTGTCGCTCTGGTCGGCGAAGCGCTGGAAGACGGCCTGCGAGCTGTCGACGAACTCAGCGAGGCGCTTGTCGTCCTTGCTGAGCGCCTCCGTCAGCTCGCCGAAGTTGGTGACGGCCCGTCTGATGTGTCTGCGGCGGGTGATCAGCAGCTCAGTCGCGCGTCTCGCGTCTCTCGCGAGCGGGTCGAAGCGGCGGAAGACCTGCGCCAGCTCCTCGCCGTTGCCGGTCAGGCCGACGGAGGCGGTGTTGAGCAGCAGCTGCAGGTAGGCGCGCGTGTCGCCGTCGAGCACGGCGAGAATCTCGTCGAGGTTGACGTCCGGTCTCGTCTGCGAGATCGGCACCGTGTAGCCGTCCGCGACGCGTCTGGCGCCATCGGCTCTGGAGCCGGGGTCGAGCTCGACGACCATGTCCTTGAGGCCGGTCTTCGGCCGCAGCAGCATCGTCGCGTTCGTGTATATGTCGGCATATCTCGGGTCGACGCGCATCGTCACGAGCGCGCGGCCGTCCTTCAGCTCGACGTTGGAGATCTCGCCGACCTGGACGCCGGCGATGTCGACCGTCTGACCCTGGCCCGGCGTGACCGCCTGCGCCGTCGAGAACTCGCCCTTGAGGATGAAGCTGTCTCTGCCGACGAGCGGCACCCAGCTGGGGAAGTAGATCCGCTGGTTGGCGAGGATGTAGCCGCCGACTATCGCCGCCACGACGACGAGCGCGAGGATCGCGATGAAGTCGCGCAGGTGCTTGCGGATCGCCGTCGTCATCTCGTCTCGCCGTTCGCGAGCGGGTTGAGGCGGGAGAGCAGCTGAGCGCCGAGTGAGGCGGTCGCGGCTGCGTCGTCAGCAGCGACTTCGTCGGACGGCACCGAGGCGAGGCTGGTCGGGGCCGCGGGCGTCGTCGCCTCATCGGTTCTGGTCTCAGGTGGCGCGGTCGGCACGACGACGCTCTGCGGCGCGGCCCCA
>DATIOB010000070.1:0-10538 GCA_035473605.1 Conexibacter sp. | reverse complement strand
CGGGGTCAGCGCCAGATTGACGTTACTCCTCTCTGGACGCCTGGAAGAGACGTGTGGGATGCGCTGACCTCAGGGGCCGGTTTGGAGCTGCTCCACGATCAGCGAGGCGGAGACGGGCCGGGTGCCGCCGGCCAGCGGCGTGATCGTCAGCGCGGTGCTGTTGCCGGCGGGATTGCGGACCGTCAGGATCGAGTTGACGCTGGTCGTCTGCACGAGCGACTCGCCCGTGATCTGCGTCGTGCCCGTCGCCCGGCCGACGACGGTGTACGCGAGGTCGCTGCCGTCGAGCGTCAGGATCAGCTGCCCCGCCTCGGTGACGGGCACGGCGAACGCGACGCGGTAGGTGCCGATCTCCGCGAGGTTGAAGCTGTCCGGTCCGGTGCGCGCGATGGTGCCGCTGCTCGGACCGTCCTGGGGGAAGTCGACGTCGGTGCCGGGCGCGACCGTGGCCGCGTTGTCGGGCGGCATCAGCGCGAAGAACTGCGCGAACTCGGTCGTCCCCGCGGGGCCGGTTCTGCCGATCGGACCGGGGTCGCCCTGGGGGCCGGCTCTGCCCGGAACACCCTGGGCGCCCGGAACGCCTTGCGGACCCGGCGTGCCGTCAGCGCCGGCTGCGCCGGTTGCGCCCTGGGGGCCGGCCGGGCCCGTCTCGCCCTGCGCCCCGCGCGCCCCGGCCGCGCCGGTGTCGCCCTTCGGGCCGGTGTCGCCCTTCGCGCCGGTGTCGCCCTTCGCACCGGTGGGGCCGGCCGGACCCGCGGGGCCGGCGTCACCGGCGCCGCCGCGCGCGCCGGCCTTGCCCGCGTATCCGCGCGCGCCGCGGGGGCCGGACTCGTTCCAGGAGATCTTGCGCTGCCCGCTGGGGCAGTCGCGCCCGGCGGTCGTCAGGTTCAGCGTGGAGTAGTTGCCCGTGACACAGGCATAGAGCTTCTTCGAGCCCTGCGCGGCGCTGCCGCCGGTCTGGTCGGCGACGGCGTATGCCGAGCCGCCGAGCAGCAGGAAGAGCGCTGCGAATGCCACCGCGTGGCGGCGCACCAATATGAGTACCTTCGACACGACGGACCTCCGATGGAAGCGGGACGGGGCCAATCGGCACCCGCAGAGGGGCCGCTCGCTGGACAGGCCCGCTCCCCTCATCGACCGTTCGGCGGCGAACCTCAAGCGCGGCAGTCGGATCGGCAAGACGGCGTCACGATTCCGACGGCAGGCCGAGCCGTCCGGATCACCAGGGGACGACGCCCTCGTCGTCGAAGAAGCCGGCGCGCGGGCCGTCGTCCGGCAGGGTGGCGAGCCGGATCGCGATCGCGGCGCCCTGCTCGGGGGTCCGCGGGGCGTTGAAGCCGGTGAAGTCGGTCTGCAGCGCCAGCGAGCCCATGCTGCTCGACATGTTCACGATGCGCGGCGCGCTTGCGCGGCGGAGCAGCGGGAGCAGCGCGCGGCGTGCCGCGGATCGGAAGCGGCCGCTCGTGCTCGCGACAAAGGCCGGCGCCTCCCACGAGCTGCTGCAGCGGCTCCTCGACGCCCTCGCGAGCGAGCCCGACGCGGCCCCGGTCGACGTCCGCATGTGCGAGGTCGGCGAGCAGGCGGGGCTGCTTCGCGCCGCCTCGCTGGTCACGGTGCCCGACCAAGGGACCTGAGTCCCCTGGTCGGCGTCGTCCCCGTGCGACCTCAGTCAGGTCGTCGGCGCTCGAGCGCCGTGCCCTCGATGTCGACGCGCGGCAGGATGCGGTCCAGCCAGCGCGGCAGCCACCATGCGCGCTCGCCCAGCAGCGCCATCACCGCTGGGATCAGCGTCATCCGCACGACGAAGGCGTCGACGAGGATGCCGAACGCGAGCGCGAACCCGACCGACTTGATGACCTCGTCGTGCTCGAGGATGAACCCGGCGAAGACGGCGCCCATGATCAGCGCGGCGGCGGTGACGACGCGGGCGCCGTGGCGGAAGCCCTCGGTGACCGATCTCGTCGGGTCGGCGCCGTGGATGTGCTCCTCGCGCATCCGCGAGACGAGGAACACCTGGTAGTCCATCGCGAGTCCGAAGAGGATGCCGATGACGATGATCGGCAGCAGCGAGATGATCGGCGCCGCCTGCGCCACGCCGAACAGGTCGGCGGCGAAGCCCTTCTGGAAGATCGCGACGAGCGCACCGAAGGCGGCCCCGATCGTCAGCAGGAAGCCGCCGATCGCCGTCAGCGGCACGAGGATCGAGCGGAAGGCGATCATCAGCAGCAGGAACGCGAGCCCGACGATCACAGCGAGGAAGGGGATCAGCGCACCGCCCAGTCTGTCGGCGATGTCGATGTTGACAGCCGTCTGACCCGTCACGAGCACCTCGGCGCCAAGCTCTCGCTCCAGTGCTGGGGCGCGGTCGCGGACGTCCTCCACCAGCTGCTTGGTCTGCTCGGTCGAAGGTCCGCTGCGCGGGGTCAGCGAGATGATCGCGGTGTCGCCGGCGCCGTTCAACGTCGGTCTGTCGACGCTCGCGACGTCTTGATGCTGTCTCAGCTCGGCGGCGACCGCGTCGGCGGCGCGTTCGAGCGCGGCTCTGGTGCTGCCCTCGCCGCCGTCGACGACGATCGTCAGGGGCCCGTTGAAGCCGGGCCCGAACCCGTCGCTGAGCAGGTCGTACGCCTCGCGGTTGGTGTTCCCGGGCGCCGCGGTCGAGTCGTCGGAGGCGCCCAGCCGCATGTCGAGCACGGGAATCGCGCAGGCGCCGAGCGCGACGACGGTGAGCACGACGGCCGGCACCCGGTGGCGCGTCACGAGCGCGACCCAGCGCGAGCCGAGCGTCGGTTTGGACGCGCGCGGGCCGGTGTCGAAGTTCTTGCCCTTCGCCAGGCGCATGCCGGCGAAGCCGAGCAGCGCGGGGACGAGCGTGATCGCGACGAGCATCGCGACCGCGACGGTCGCGGCGGCGGCGAGCCCCATCGCGGAGATGAACGGGATCCCGACGAGGCTGAGCGCGGCGAGCGCGATGATCACGGTCGCGCCGGCGAAGACGACGGCGCTGCCGGCGGTGCCGACGGCGCGCCCGGCCGACTCCTCCGGATTCATCCCCTCGAACAGCTGGCTGCGGTGGCGGGAGAGGATGAAGACCGCGTAGTCGATCCCGACCGCGAGCCCGAGCATCAGCGCCAGCGTCGGCACGCTCGAGTTGAGGTCGAAGAAACCGGTCGCGGTGATGATGCCCGCCATACCGATGCCGACGCTGACGATCGCGGTCAGCAGCGGCAGGCCGGCGGCGAGCAGGGCGCCGAAGGTGATCGCCAGCACGAGCGCGGCGACCGGGATGCCGATGATCTCCCCGAGCCCCGACTCGCCTCTCTCGATCACGGCGTCGCCGCCGAACTCGACTTGGACGCCGGCCTGCTCGGCCTGCCCGGCCGCCTGCTGCACCGCTTCGCGCGGGCCGTCCTCGAGGAGGTCAGCCGACCGCTCGAAGCTGACCTGCGCCAGCGCGATGCGGCGGTCGTCGGAGACGAGGCCGTCGCCGAACGGGTCGCTCGCCGTCTGCACGCCCGCCGCGCTGGAGACCTGCGCGATCGCCTCCTCGACGGCCGCTCTGCGCGGGCCGGTCAGCGTCTCGCCCTGCGGTGCGGCGAAGACGATCCGGCCGGAGGCGCCGTTGGCCTCCGGGAGCCGCTCCTGCAGCAGGTCGATCGCCTGCTGCGATTCGGTCCCGGGGATCGAGAAGGTGTCGTCGGTCGAGCCGCTGAGCGTCACCGCGCCGAGGAACGACGCGCCGAAGAGCGCGAGCCAGATCGCGAGCACGAGCCGCCGCCTGCGGAAAGCGGCGCGGCCGAGTCGGTAGAGCGCGGATGCCATGGAGGGTCTCCCTTGCGAGCTTGGGTGAAGGCGGTGCTCCTCCACGGTGCGGCCCAGGCGCCGCGTTGCCGAGCGCCCGTGGGCGTGGCCGACTGCGCACGAAGGGCGCGGCCGATTCGCTCCTTTCGGAGCTGGCGCCCGCGTGGTCGCGGCTTAAGCTGTCGACCATGTCGTCCGATCGGCTCGCCGAGCACAGCGGCCCTGCAGCCGGCCCGCTCGACCTGCGGCGCTGGCGGTCGGGGCAGGGCTGGCCGGCCGCCGGGGCGGTCCTCGCGCTGCTGGGCGCGCTGCTCTGCGACACGCTCGACTCTCCGGCCACCGGGCCGCTGATCGTCGTCGCGCTCGGACTCGTGGGGCTGGCGGCCAGTCGCGACGGCGTGCGCCTGACGCGCACGCTCGGCGTCTTCTCCGGCGCCGTCCTCGCCCTGCTCGCGTTCCTGACCTCGGATGCCGACGGGCTGCTCGCCCCGATCAGCGGCTTCGCGATCGGCATGCTGCCGGCGCTGATCGGCGAGCAGCTGCGCGCCGAGCGGATCCGCGCGCGCGACGCGAACGAGCTGGCGCGGCGCGTCGAGGAGCTGCGCGACCGCGACATCGGCCGGGCGGTCGCGGAGGAGCGGCTGCGGATCGCGCGCGACGTGCACGACATCACCGGCCACCACCTCAGCGCGATCTCGCTGCAGGCGTCCGGAGCCGGCGGCAAGACCGCGGACCTGGAGGCGCGCGCCGCCTTCGACCGCATCCACGGCCTCACGACCGAGGCGCTCGGGCAGACGAGACGGGCGCTCGGCCTCCTGCGGCGCGAGTCCGACGGCGCCGCGCTCGCCCCGAGCCCGCGGCTCGCGCACGTCGAGGAGCTGTTCGCGCCCACGCGCGCCGCCGGCATCGACGTCGACCTGTGCGTCGAAGGCGACCCGCGGGGGCTGACGGAGACGATCGAGATGTGCGCCTACCGCGTGATCCAGGAGTCGCTGACCAACGTCGCCCGCCACGCCGCCGCGCGCATGGTGCGGGTCGTCGTCGACTACGGCGAGACGGCGCTGCGGCTCAACGTGCTCGACGACGGCAGCGGCCGCGGGCCGGTGCGACCGGGCGGCGGGATCGAGGGGATGCGCGAGCGGGTCGCGCTCGTCGGCGGCGAGCTGGCCGTCGGGCCGCAGGACGGGGGCGGCTGGGCGGTCTCGGCGACCTTGCCGCTGGCGGACCGCGGATGAGCGTTCGCGTCATCGTCGCCGACGACCAGGCGATCTCCCGTCAGGGGCTGCGGATGATCCTCGAGAGCGGAGAGGGCATCGAGGTGATCGGCGAGGCGGTGGACGGGCTCGACGCGCTCGGCCAGGTGCAGCGGCGCAGACCGGACGTCGTCCTGATGGACATCCGCATGCCGCGCATGGACGGGCTGGAGGCGACGCGCCGGCTGCGTGAGGTCGACGACGTCCAGGTGATCGTGATCACCACCTTCGACCTCGACGAGTACGTGATCGAGGCGCTGCGCGCCGGTGCCGTCGGCTTCCTCGTGAAGGACTCGCCGCGGGAGCGGATCGTCGAGGCCGTCCACGCGGTCGCGCGCGGCGACGCGCTGATCTCCCCGGAGGTCACGCGCCGGCTGCTGGACCGCTTCGTCGCCAACGCCCCCGCGCGTGCCGGCGACCCGCGGCTGGCCGAGCTGACGCCGCGCGAGCACGACGTGCTGCTCGAGCTCGCCGCCGGCAACAGCAACGCCGCGATCGCGGCCCGCCTCTTCCTCGAGGAGAGCACGGTCAAGGGCCACGTCCGCCGCCTGCTCGCCAAGCTCGGCCTCGCCAGCCGCGTGCAGGCGGTGATCTTCGCCTACGAGACCGGCCTCGTCGTCCCCGGCGACACGAGCGACAGACGCTGATCATTGCCGCTCATGCTCATACCGTATGGTGATACGGTATGAGCATGAGCGATGCTCCCCGTCGTACTCGCCGCGCGGGCGGCGCCAAGCGCGCGCTCGTGCTCGACCACGTCGTGGCGGTGCTCGCCGACCGCGGCTATGCCGGCACCCGGTTCGTCGACGTCGCTGAGGCGTCGGGGGTCGCGGTCAGCACCCTGCAGGGGTATTTCGGCTCACGCGAGGACATGCTGATCGAGGCGTTCAGGCACGCCACGTCCGTCGCGGTGGCGGCGATGGACGACCTCGCCGCGCAGTTCGCGGATCCCTGGCAGCAGTTGGAGGCGATGGTCGACCGAGGTCTCTCCACCGATGTCGCCACCTGGCGGATGCTGATGGAGTTCTGGACCGCCGCCGCCCATGACGCCGAGCTGCGGGAGCACGCCGCCACGCTGGCTGAGCAGTACCGGGAGCCGTTCCTCGACGCGGTGCGGCGCGGTGTCGAGAGCGGCGCGTTCACCCCGCGCTTCGACACCGCCGCGATCGTCGAGGCCGTCGTGGCGAGCATCGTCGGTCTGCTCTACCCGGTCGTCCTCGGCCACCTGGCACCGCAGGAGACGGACCATCGAGAGATCGTCCTCGCTCAGCTCGCCTTCGCGCTCACCGCCGGCACTCCGCCGGCGCCATCCACATGAGAAAGGTGACGAAGATGGCACCCACCATCGTCAACCCGGACGGGCTGCACGATCCGGTCCCGTTCGGCTACAGCCACACCGCCGCCATCCCGGCCGGCACGGAGCTGGTGCTCGTCTCGGGGCAGTACGGATCGGGGCCGGACGGCGCGGTCGTCTCGCCCGACTTCACCGAGCAGGTCCAGCAGGCGTTCGGAAACCTCGGTGTCGCGCTCGCCGCCCACGGGCTCGACCTCACCAACGTCGTGCAGCTGCGGACGTACGTCGTGAACCCCGACTTCGCCAAGCTCGGGACAATCGGTGAGGCGGTGCGAGCGGGCTGTGGCGAGACCCCGCCCACGCAGACCGTCATCGGGGTCGCCGCCCTGGCGATGCCCGACATCCTCTTCGAGGTCGAAGCCGTCGGCGCCCGCCCCTAGAAAAGCACCTGCCGATATTTGGCATATCGCCGTTGCCGCGGTTGTATGCGGCGTGCGTCGGCCGCCGTATATTGGTTGAGCCGCGGCCTGGGTCGGCGTGATCCGGAACCCGCAGGCGCGACCAGGGGGAAGCATCATGCGCAAGCACACGGCCGCGGCGGTCCTCGTCGCAGGAATGCTGCTGCTGCTCGGCGGCGAGGCGGCCGACGCGACCGTCAGACCGGATCCATACTCGATCGTCTCGCCGGATGCCGGTTCGATAACGACGAGTGGCGCGATGGGTAGATCGAGCTGCTCGCTCGCCTCGCCCGGCGGGGCGCTGACCTCGCTGCTCGGAGGCGCGACCGGACCGATCACGAGAGGGTTCACCAACGGCTGTTCGGGAACGGTGGTGAGAGGCTATTTCCTATGGCCCGTCAACGTGACGATACAAAGAGGTAACGTCACCGTGAGAGCTGACCACCTAATCACGAACTTCGTCGGTGGTGAGTGTCTATACAGCGCCACGCTCACCGGCACCGTCGCGAACGGATCGAGCAGCTTCACGGTGAGCAACGTCGCCGTTCCGCTCACGAGAAGACTAAGCGGCGTGTGTGACACGTCGCTGGAGATCAGATTCACGTTCTCCACGGCGGCGACCATAACCTGGTGATCGGTCCCGCGCGGGACGGCAGATGCTCTGACCGGTGACGCTCAGGTGGACGCGCTCGGGGCGGCGCGACTCCGAAGAGCGAATCGCACCGTAGCGTCGCGACCAAGCGCGCGTCGTCCCGAGATAATCATCGGCATGGCGGCCCCCGCGTGATCATCGAGATCTTCGTGCTCGCACTCGCGAGCACGATCCGTCCCACGAGTCTCGCGGCGGTCTACGCGCTGCTGGCGCACGACGCGCGCAGGTCGCTGATGTGGGCGTACGTGGCGGTCGGGCTCGCGTTCACGATCGGGTTCGGCCTGCTCGTCGTCTACGCGTTCCACGGCATCCACATCGAGGCCGGCGCCGATCGGACGAAGGGCATCGCCGACGTCGTCGGCGGCGCGGTCGCCCTGATCTTCGGCCTCGCGATCCTGACCGGTCACGTCCGCTCGCACGACGCCGGCGACGCCCCTCGCGTCGGCCGCGCCGGTCGCAAGGCGCTGCTGCACCGGCGCCTCACGCTGCGGACCGCCGCGCTCGCCGGGCCCCTCACCCACCTGCCGGGGCTGTTCTACCTGATCGCGCTCAACGTCATCGTCGCCCACGACCCGCGCCTGCCGCGCGGACTGCTCGCGGTCGCGACATACAACGCCGTCTGGTTCGCGCTTCCGATCCTCGCGCTGGCCGCCTGCATCGTCCGTCCCGACGCGGCGATCGTCATCGTCGGCTCGGTCGAGCGCTGGGCAAAGGACCACTCGCGCACGGTCCTGCTGGTGGTCTCGCTGACCGTCGGCAGCGCGCTCGTCGTGCGCGGCGTGCTCACGATCTGACGGTCGCCGGATCCAAAGCATCGCTGCAAGGGGGGCTTGTTTCAAGCCCCGGGGGGTGCCTCATACTCGCTCGTCGCACTGCGACGAGGGAGCGACGGATGGGCACTGACGTACTGGGATTCGAAGCGGTCGACGCGACGCAGACGGCGCGCGTCGGCGGCAAGGGCGCGCACCTCGGCGAGCTGGCGCGGATCGAGGGCGTCGGCGTGCCGCCCGGCTTCTACGTGACGACGGACGCGTTCCGGCGGACCGTCGCGCAGGCCCCGTCGCTCGGCGATCTGCTCGAACGGCTCTCGCGCCTGAGCCCTGAGGACCGCGAGGCGATCGGCCGTCGCCCGCCCGCTCGGGCGTGAGGGAGAAGAGCGTGTCGGGGAGCGGTCTGACGCCCTTGGCCGCGGCGTAGCCGAGCGGGTCGACGCCGTAGATCTGCTGGAGCGTGCGCAGCAGCGTGAAGGCGTCGGCCGGGGTCGCGTCGACCTTGCCCGACGGCGTGAAGGGGGAGATCAGCAGCGCGCCGACCGCTGCGCCGGCGCCGGCCGCGGCGGCGTCGCCGACGTTGGGGTATCTGGCGGGGCCGAGCGGTCTGAGGGTGGCGGGCGGCCTCGGCGCTGTCGCCGTCGGTGGCTCGACTGGGGTCGTCGGCGTGGGAGCCGGCGTCGTGGTGGTCGGCGGGGCGGGCGTCTCCGGCGCCGGCGGCTGATCGCCGACGATCACGATCAGGCCGCCGTCGGCGTAGGCGGGTGAGTCCTGGATCTGCGGCACGACGCGCTCGAGGAATCTGTCGGCGTCGGCGGAGCCCTGTTGGGCGTCGCTGGCGATCCAGGCGAGTGCGGGCGTCGTCGCGGCCTTCGTCAGGTCCTGCTTCAGCCGCGTCAACGGCGCGTTCTGGCTGTCGCAGTCGTCGGCTTCGACGGTGGCGCGGAACCAGAGGAAGGGGTTGCGCCGGGTGGTGGCGGCGTCGGTTCTGCACACGTCTGAGCTGGCTTCGGCGGCCGGTTCGACGTATGCCTTCCAGGTTCTCTGGAGCCCGCGCAGCTGGTCGCCGAGGTGGCCGGTCTCGCTGCCGTAGATGCAGCCGTCGCCGCCGGTCTGGCCGTTGGGGAGCGCGTCGGCGGGTCTGACGTCGGCGAGGGTGGTGCAGTCGTCGAGCGTCTGGGGTGTGGGGCCCTGGCCGCTGATGAGCGCGATGCGGTTGGCGAGCGTGCCGCGCGCGATCGTGCGGTAGTCGCTGAGCAGCGTGCCGCGCTTGGCGAGGGTGCCGGTGAGGTAGGGGGCGGCGGTCTCGTCGCTGGTGAGCGCGGTGAGGTCGGTGGCGCCGAGCGCGATCAGGAAGACGTGTCCGATCGGCGAGGTCTCGGCGGGGGACTCGGCGGGCGGGTCGTCGGTCGCGGGCGCCTCTTCGGCCGGTCTCTCCTCCTCGGCGGCCGGCGTCTGCGCGACCGGCGTCTCGTCGGTTGCGGCGGGCGTGGCCGCGGCCGGCGTCGCCGCGGCAGGCGGCGCTTCGGCGACTGGCTCGACGGAGTCCTCGGCCGGCGGCGCGGGCGCCTCCTCGGCCGGAGCTGCCTGCGCGACGACCTGCTGCGCGACCTGGGCCGGCAGCACGACGGTGAACGGTGACTGCGCGGAGTCGGCGAGCGACGCGGGGACGCTCGCGCCGGAGACGACGACGAGCCCGACGAGCGACGCGAGCGCGACGGGCAGCGCCGCGCGGCGGCGGCGTCGTGTCGCGAGCAGCGCAGGATCGCTGCTGCTGGACGGCAGCGGAGTTGCAGTGCTCGGGGTGGGCCCGGGGTCGGCGGGCGCGGGCGGGCCGAAGAGGAGCGTGCGCGGGTCCGCGCCGGCCTGGCGCGCGCCGCAGACGACGCACCAGCGCTGCTCAGCCGCGAGTGGCGCGGCGCACTCGTGACAGCCCGTCGGCGTCATCGTGCCGACGGCTCCCCGGCCGGCCGCTCGAACGCGATCGTCGCATCGGCATCGTGGATCCCATACGGGGCATCGGGTGCGGCGGGGGCGGGCGGCGCGGGCGCGGATGCGGTCGGTGCGGACGCGCCAGGCGCGGGCGCGGTGGGCGTCAGCGCCGCAAGTGCGGCGGGGGCCGGCGGCGCGGGCGCGGCGGGCGTGGGCAGGGCCGCGGGCGCCCCCGCCTGCTGCACCTGCACGAGCTGGAAGGCGCAGTGGGAGCAGTAGACCGCGCCGCGCGCGTAGAGCGTGCCGCACTGGGGGCACGCTCCGGCGGCGCCGGTCGTGTCGAGGCGGAGCAGGTGCTCGACCTCGCCCAGTCTCGCG
>DATIOB010000069.1:0-2897 GCA_035473605.1 Conexibacter sp. | reverse complement strand
CGCGAGGTCGTCGTCGAAGTTGCCGATCGACACCAGCTGCGCGTTGCGCGGGTGCATGAACGCCGCCGGCCGGGCCTTCTTGAGCTTCTCGAGGGCGCCGGCGGCGAAGCCGTCGCGCTTGGCCTTCGATTGCTTCTCGGCGTCGGTGAGCTTCGGCGGCACGATGTCGAGCAGGACGACCGGGATGCCGGCGTTGGCACAGTGGGCGGCGATGCCGCTGCCCATCACGCCGGCGCCGAGCACGGCGACGCGACGGATCGGGGTGGGACGCGTTAAAGCAGACATGGGGCGCACCATAGCGCAGCGGCCGCCGCGGTGTGGGGCGCCGGCCCGGGGTCTACATGGTGAGCGCCTGGCCCCGGTCCGGCTACTTCTTCGGCGCGAGCGGCGAGGCCGCGCCCGGGACGCGATCCGAGCCCTGGCGTGCGAGCATCCAGCCCGGATACTCGTCCGGCAGCTTGCTGACCTCGTCGAGCGCACGCAGCTCGTCGGCGGTGAGCGTGACCTGGGGGGCGCGCAGGTTGTCGGTCAGCTGCTCGCGCCGCTTGGCGCCGATGATGACCGAGGTGACGACGTCCTGGTGGAGCAGCCACGCCAGCGCGATCGTCGCGACCGAGACGTCGTGCGCGGCGGCGATCGGGCGCATCACGTCGATCACCCGCCAGGCGCGGTCCTTGTCGACCGGCGGGAAGTCGAACTTGGCGCGCCGGCCGGCCTCGTCGGTGGTGCCCGGCCCGAACTTGCCGGACAGGAGGCCGCCGGCGAGCGGGCTCCACACCAGGAGGCCGACCCGCTGGTCCTTCATGAGCGGCACCAGCTCGCGCTCGAGGTCGCGGCCGGCGATCGTGTAGTACGCCTGCAGGGTCTGGAACCGGGCGAGCCGGTCGCGCTCGCTGATCCCGAGCGCCTTCATCAGCTGCCACGCGGCGAGGTTCGAGCAGCCGATGTAGCGCACGAGGCCGCGGTGCACCAGATCGTCGAGCGCGCGCAGCGTCTCCTCGAGCGGCGTCACCGCGTCGAACCCGTGGATCTGGTAGAGGTCGATGTAGTCGGTGCCGAGCCGCCGCAGGCTCGCCTCGACCGCCGCCATGATGTGGCCGCGCGACAGGCCGACGTCGTTGGGCGCGGGGCTGGTCCGGCCGCGGACCTTGGTCGCCAGCACGACCTTGTCGCGCTTGCCGGCGAGCGCCTTGCCCAGGAGCGTCTCGGACTCGCCGAACGAATAGATGTCGGCGGTGTCGATGAAGTTGATGCCGGCGTCGAGCGCGGCGCCGACCAGCTCGTCGGCCTCGCCCTGGCCCTGCGTGCCGACCACGGCCCAGTAGTCCTTGCCGCCGAACGTCATCGTGCCGAGGCACAGCTCCGAGACGAACAGCCCTGTCGATCCGAGCGGTCGATATTTCATGGCCCACGGCGTAGCACGCGGCGCGCGAGGCGGGGTGCAGGCGGCATGCATGCTGTTGCGATTGGCAAGCCTGGGCGCGCGCAATCGACCGCGGCGCGTGCCCCGTCCGGATCGTCACGATCCATCTGATCAGTATTGGGGTGGCTCCCGAAAACTGGACGGCGATCGCCGGGCTCGGCAGGGTAGAGCCCGATGTCGATCCCACGGGAGTGGTCCCCCGCTCCGCCGGCTGAGCCGTCGGGGGCCCCACCTCCCACGATGCCGCTTCGCTCGTCGAGCGCCGCGGCGCCCGCGCGCTGCATCCCGTGCCTCCGCGTGTTCGCCGACACGTTGTTTGTCGACGACGGCAGCCGTCGCGGCGACGAGGTGCGCACGGCGATGCTGCGGCTCGAGTTCGAGTACGGCGGCCGCCGGGTGCGCGCCGGCGATCGCCGCCCGTCGAGCATCCAGGGTGTCCGCGACCGTGACGCCGAGGCGCAGGCCTGCCGCGTGCTCGAGAGCTTCGGCGTGTTCGAGCTGACCCAGCTCGAGGACTGCGCCGTGACCCCGGGGACCGGCGTTGACTATGTCGTCGCGATCGACGGCGACGTCCACGCGCTGTGTGCGTTTGGCGCCTACGCCGTGCCACAGCTGCGCAACCTCGGCTGGCGGGTCGAGATCGATCCCGAGTATCCGTGGCAGACGGTCGGCAACGACTCACCGCTGTACGCGTCGGCGGGCCCCGACGAGAAGCGCCCGGACTGGTTCGGCCTCGAGCTCGGCGTCGAGGTCGACGGCCAGCGCATCGATCTGCTGCCGGCGCTGCTCGACATGCTCGACAACGCGGGCGACCTGACGGCGCTCACGCGCCCGGCCCGGCGCTGCGTCGCGGTGCGGGTCGACGACAAGCGCTGGCTGCCGGTGCCGCCGACGCGGCTGCGCATGCTCGCCAAGGTGCTGCTCGAGCTCTACCGCGACGGCCAGAAGCTGAAGGCGCCGCAGATGCGCGCGCCGCTGATCGCCGAGCTGTGCGCGACGATGCACAACGCCGAGCGGCCGCTGCGCTGGGTCGGCGACACCCGGATCCGCGATCAGGCGTTCGCGATGGCGATGGGGCCGCGCCGCGTGACCTCGGCCGCGCCGCCCGCGGAGCTGCGCGCCGATCTGCGCCCGTACCAGCGCGACGGCGTCGCGTGGCTGCAGCACCTGCGCGAGCACGACGCCGGCGGCATCCTGGCCGACGACATGGGGCTCGGCAAGACGCTGCAGACGATCGCCCACCTCGTCGACGAGAAGGAGGCGGGTCGCCTGGACGCGCCGGCGCTGATCGTCGCGCCGACGAGCGTCGTCGGGAACTGGCGGCGTGAGCTGGGGCGGTTCGCGCCGCGTCTGCGCGTGCAGCTGGTGCGCGGCGCCGGCCGGCGTTTCCAGTGGGCGCAAGCCGGCCGCTGCGACGTCGCGCTGACGACCTATGCGTTGCTGGTGCGCGACGAGGTGCTGCTGGCGTCGCGCC
>DATIOB010000068.1:0-1764 GCA_035473605.1 Conexibacter sp. | reverse complement strand
CGCGGCGCACCATCCCATGCACCTCGTACCCCTGCTCGAGCAGCAGCTCGGCGAGGTAGGAGCCGTCCTGCCCGGTGATCCCGGTGATGAGCGCTCTCTTGGGGGATGACATGGCCAGCAGCCTACGAAACGGCGCTGCGGGCCGTCACCGCGACGGCGCGCGGCGCACGGCCGCGACGAGCGTCTCGAGCGTCGTCGCGACGTGGCGCTCCCACGAGAAGCCGGCGGCCCGCCGACGGCCCTCCTGCGCCAGCCTGGCGACCAGCTCGTCGTCCCCGAGACCCTGCGCGAGCGCCCCGCGCAGCGCCACGACGTCGTGCGGGTCGGCGTAGATCGCCGCCTCGCCCGCGACCTCCGGCAAGCTGGACACCGGCGAGGTCACGACGGCCGTGCCGGCGTGCATCGCCTCCAGCAGCGGCAGTCCGAAGCCCTCGTAGATCGACGGGTAGGCGAACAGCTCGGCGCCGCTGTAGAGGCCGGCCAGATCCTCCTCGTCGACGAAGCCGAGCACCTGCACGAGGTCGGGGTGGCGCGCCAGCACGGCGTCGAGCTCGTCGCGCTCCCAGCCGCGCGCGCCGACGAGCGCCAGCCGCGCGCCGCGCCGCTCGGCGTCGGTCAGCCCGGCGAACGCCTCGATCAGCCGCGGCAGGTTCTTGCGCGGCTCGAGCGTCCCGACCGACAGCACGTACGGCCCGTCGAGCGCGTGGCGCTCACGGACGCGCGCGACGTCGGCGGCGGTCGCGCCGCGGAAGCTGTCGGAGGCGGCCAGCGGCGCGACGACGACCAGCGGCGCGGCGTGCGGGAAGCGCGCGACGAGGTCGTCCGCGGTCGCCTGCGAGATCGCGATCACGGCCGCCGCGCGGCGCAGCGCCCACGGCAGCGTCGCGCGCTCGATCACCATCGAGCTGCGCTTCGGCTCCAGGCGGCGGTCGAAGGTCGTCATGTCCATCGCCATCAGCACGGCGGGGATCCGCAGGAACCACGCGGTCAGATAGCTGTTGGTCGAGAGGTAGACGTCGCAGCGGCCGTTGGCGTGATCGGCGGCGCGCACGTGCCAGAGCGGGTCCGGCCCCGGCAGCAGGACCCAGGTGAAGCGCTCGTCGAGCTCGACCTCGTCCCAGCGCTCGCGGGCGTAGAGCAGGAAGCGATGGCCGGCGTCGCCGGCCGCGAGCGTGCGCAGCTGCTCGCGCACGACGGTCCCGCGCCCGCCGCGCTCCTCGACCGCCGCGCGGCAGTCGAGCCCGATCGTCAGGTGGGCGCCGTCGTCGTTGCGCTGCGATCGTCCGAACACGCCTCGAAGCGTTGCAGAGCCGGCGCTCAGCCGGCGTCGCGACGGCGGCTGACCAGCTCGCGCAGCTCCGGCGGGAAGCGGCCGCAGAGGAGCAGGGCGAGGAGGAACAGCAAGCAGCCGGCAGCCGTCGTGAGGATCGGGTGCAGCCCGTCGAGCAGCAGCGGCGTGGCACCGACGGCGCCTGCGAGCGCGATCAGCGGCGCCGCCTTCCACGGCGGTCGCACCCCGACGCCGGCGCGGGCGACGAAGAACAGCACGACGACCGCGCCGAGCGTGTCGGCGCCGGCGGTCGCGATCGCACCGCCGCGGGCGCCGTCCAGCGGCGCGAGCACGAGCACGAGCGTGACGCTCGCGACCAACGTGGCGATGTTGGCGATCAGCAGGTCCCGATGGCGGTGCAGTGACAGCAGCACGTAGTTGGCCGCGGTCATCACGAACGAGCCGATCAGCGTGAGCGCCTGGATCTGCAGCAC
>DATIOB010000067.1:0-1701 GCA_035473605.1 Conexibacter sp. | reverse complement strand
GGCCCGCGAACTGGCCGCTGCGCTCCATCGCGACAACGTAACGGTCATCTCGTCGCTGGCCGGACGCGTCGCGCGGCCGCGGCTGCCGGTCGGCGAGGTGCGGATCGGCGGCTTCGGCGGTCCGGAGAAGCTGGCCGAGTGGCTGCGCGCCAACGCGATCGACGCCGTCATCGACGCGACCCACCCGTTCGCCGAGCGGATCTCGGCGAGCGCCCGAGCGGCGACGAACGCCGCCGCCACGCCGCTGCTGCGGCTCGAACGTCCCGGCTGGAGCGAGCGCCCCGGCGACCGCTGGACGTGGGTCGACGACCTCGACGGCGCCGCCGCGCTGATCCCCGCGCTCGGCAGACGCGTCCTGCTGACGACCGGCCGTCAGGGGCTCGCGAGCTTCGCGCAGACGCCCGGCTTCTTCCTCGTCCGCTGCGTCGACCCGCCCGATCCGCCGCTGCCGCGCGAGCACGAGCTGCTGCTCGACCGCGGCCCGTACACGCTCGCGGGCGAGCTGGAGCTGATCGACCGCCACGCGCTCGACCTCGTCGTGACGAAGGACAGCGGCGGCGCGCTGACCGAGGCGAAGCTCGACGCCGCGCGCGAGCGCGGCCTGCCGGTGATCGTCGTGCGCCGCCCGCCGCGCAGCGCCGACGCCGCCGTCGCGACCGTCGCCGAGGCGCACGCGTGGGCGCTCGCGCGCATCGGCGCCGAGCCGCTCGGCCGCGCGGGCGGCCACAGCGACGACGGGGCCGTGCCGCCTCACGCCGGGTAGCGGCGCGGGGTGTAGACGCGCGCCGGGCCGGCGCCGTTGCCGTCGCCGAAGACGCGCGTCTGCGAGGAGCCGACGAGCAGCAGCGTGCGCATGTCGACCGCCGCGGCGTCGAACTCGCCGAGCGTCGTGATGGTGATCGTCTCGTGCGGCGCGCCGACCGCTCTCGCGAGCACGACCGGCGTCTCCGGCGCGCGGTGGCGCAGCAGCACGGCGCGCGCCTCCTCCAGCTGCGTCGGGCGGGTCTTCGAGCGCGGGTTGTAGATCGCGAGCGCGAGATCGGCGGCGCCGATCGCGTCGAGCCGGCGCTCGATCACCTCCCACGGCTTCAGCACGTCGGAGAGCGAGAGGACGCAGAAGTCGTGGCCGAGCGGGGCGCCGGCGCGCGCCGCCGCCGCCTGCATCGCCGACAGGCCGGGCACGACGCGCACATCGACGCCGTGGAACTCGGCGCCGCCCTCCTCGAGCTGCTCCATCACGGCGGCGGCCATCGCGAAGATGCCGGGATCGCCGGAGGAGACGACCGCGACGCGTCTGCCGGCGGCGGCCAGCTCGAGCGCGTGCCGCGCCCGCTCGCCCTCGACGCGGTTGTCGGTCGCGTGGCGGTTCTGCCCGACGCGGCCGGGCACGCGGTCGACGTAGGTCTTGTAGCCGATCAGCTCGTCGGCCTCGGCCAGCTCCGCCTTCGCCTCCGGCGTCAGCCACTGCGGGCCGGCCGGTCCGAGCCCGACGACGGCGACCGAGCCGCCGGTCGCGACGGGCGCCTTCTCGTGGACCTGGGTCGTCGGGATCAGCACGAGCGACATGTACGGCACTCTGCCGTCGACGTCTTCCAGCGCCTCGATCCGCTGCTCCGGCGCGCTGGCGCGCTCGACGTAGACGCCGCGCTCGGCGACTCCGGCCTCCGCGGCCGCCGCGACGACCTTCGGGAAGGTCCGCCC
>DATIOB010000066.1:0-1711 GCA_035473605.1 Conexibacter sp. | reverse complement strand
GCCGAGGGGGTGGCCGCGTGAGCGCCTCCAACCCCGTCGTCGAGGTGCGCGGCGTCACGAAGGCGTACGGCGACCTGCAGGTGCTGCGAGGGATCGACCTCGCCGTCCACGAGCACAAGGCGATCGCATTGATCGGCGCCTCGGGCTCGGGCAAGTCGACGCTGCTGCGCTGCATCGACCTGCTCGACGAGATCGACGACGGCGACGTGCTGATCGACGGGGAGGTCGTGACCGACCCGAGCGTCCGCCCGCCGGCGGTGCGGCGCAGACTGGGGATGGTCTTCCAGGCCTTCAACCTCTTCCCGCACCTGTCCGTGCTGGAGAACGTCACGCTCGCGCCGCGGCGGGCGCACGGGGTCGCGCGCAGGGAGGCCGAGGAGCGGGCGCGCGAGCTGCTGGCGCGCTTCGGCCTCGCCGGCCGCGAGGACTCCTACCCGGACCGCCTCTCCGGCGGTCAGCAGCAGCGCGTGGCGATCGTCCGCGCGCTGGCGCCGAACCCGCGCGCGCTGCTGCTCGACGAGGTCACCAGCGCGCTCGACCCGGAGCTGGTGGGGGAGGTGCTGGAGGCGGTGCGCGAGCTGAAAGCGGAGGGGATCACGATGCTGATCACCACGCACGAGATGGGCTTCGCGCGCGAGGTCGCCGACGAGGTCTGCTTCCTGCACGAGGGGCTGATCGTCGAGCGCGGTGCGCCGGAGGAGATCTTCACCGCCCCGCAGCAGCCGGAGACGCAGCGCTTCCTCAGACGGCTGCTCGACGCGAAGCGCGTCTGAGAAGCGGGTCTAAGCCGCCATCAGCTCGGCGAGCTTGCCGCTCTTGTCGGCGGCGGCGAGCTGGTCGTAGCCGCCGAGCGTCTGACCGTCGATCAGGATCTGCGGGAAGGTCATCATGCCGGTCAGCTCGACGAGCTTCGCGCGTCCGTCGGGATCACGTGCCAGATTGATCTCCTCGAACTCCAGCGCGCGCTTCTCGAGCAGCGTCTTCGCCCGCACGCAGTACGGGCAGAAATCAGTGGTGTAGAGCATGATCTTTGCCATTACTTCAGGGAATATAGCGACCCTCGCGGAAGCGGCCGGGCGCGCCCGCTCCAGAGACGGGCGCTGACGTGGCCTCCCGCTCGCTGCGCACCGAGGCGATCGTCCTGCGCTCGATCCGCTTCGGCGAAGCCGACCGCATCCTCCACCTCTACACGCCCGAGCACGGCCGCCTCGGCGCGATCGCGAAGGGCGCGCGCAGAACGCGCAGCCGCTTCGGCGCGCGGCTGGAGCCGTTCTTCCATCTGACGCTCAACCTCCACCTCAGCCGCGGCGACCTGCACACCGTCACGACCGCCGACACGATCGACCCGCACGGCCCGCTGCGCGAGAGAGCGGCCTCGCTCGACGCCGCCGCGCGCGCCTGTGACGCCGTCGCGCGCCTGTTCGAGACCGACGACCCGAGCCCCGCGGTCTTCCACCTGCTGGCGAACAACCTGACGCTGCTCGACGGCGACACCCGCCACGCGGAGACGGCGTCGCAGCTCGCCTTCCGCCTCAAGCTGCTGGTCGCCGGCGGCTTCACGCCGCAGCTGGCGTCGTGCGCGTCGTGCGGCGAGAGCGACCACCTCAGCGGCTTCTCCGGCGCCGCCGGCGGCGTCGTCTGCACCGCCTGCGAGGCGTCTGCCTTCCCGCTGACCGAGGAGGCGCACGGCTTTCTCGTGACCGCGTTGGGG
>DATIOB010000065.1:0-2187 GCA_035473605.1 Conexibacter sp. | reverse complement strand
ATGGACGGAAATTCCGAAACGGCGCAACGGGTCATGCGCTCGATGTTGCAGATGCGCAAGATCGACATCGCGGCGCTGCGGCGGGCGCAAGCGGCCTGAGCGCGGCGATCCTGACCGCGCTGATGTGGCTCGGCCGAATCGAGATCGTGCCGGTCGCGGTGCTGCTGACGCGCAGCTTCTGGCGGCCGTAGGCCGCCGCGCGGCGAACGCTGCGGCGCCAGTTCTCCGACCGTCGCTCTCAAGCGCCCGACGAGCAGGGCGATCACCCGGGCGTGAAGCGCTTTTCGAGCATCCTCGTCCGCCCCGCGGCCGGCCTGATGGCGCGGCTGCGCTACGCGCAGAAGTTCGCGCTGATCGCGGTCGTGATGCTCGCGCCGCTCGGCTACGTCGCGTGGGAGTACCGCGCCAGCCAGCGGGCGCAGATCGACTTCTCCGCGAAGGAGCGGCTCGGCGTCGAGTACGTGCGGCCGGTCAACGACCTGCTGATCGCGCTCTCCGGCGCGCGCGACGTGGCGGTCCGCGCCGCCGCCGGCGACGCGGAGGCGAGCGCGGCGCTGGCCGGCAGAACGGACGCGGTCCGCGCGGCGCTGGCGCCGGTCGCCGCCGTGCAGGCGCGGCTCGGCGGCGAGCTGGCGACGGCGCGCGCGTGGGGCGCGCTGCGCGACGGCGTGGAGCGCGCGCTCGACGGCCCGGCGCCCGCGAGCCCGCGCGCCGCGCTCGCGAGCTGGAGCGAGCTGACGGGCCGGGCGAACGCGCTGATCGTCGCCGCCGGTGACGGCTCGAACCTGATCCTCGACCCCGACCTCGACTCCTACTACGTGATGAACGCGCTGGTCGTGACGGTCCCGACACTGCTCGACAGCGCCGGCCACGCCGCCGCGCTCGGCACGATCGCCGCCGTCGAGGACGACCGCATCGCGCTCGCGCTCGACCAGGGCGCCGTCCGCTCGACGCTCGCCGCCACGCGCGGCGGCTTCGACACCTCCTTCGCGCGCACCGCCGACGGCCGCCTGCAGCCGGCGCTGAGCGGCCCGCTCGCCGCCGTCGTCGACACGCTCGGCGCGACGATGACCGACCTCGACCGCGCCGTTCGCGGCGAGCCGGTCCAGGCCGGAGCAGCGCAGCGCAGCGCCGCGGCGGCCGCGGCGCTCGCCGCCTTCCAGCGCGACCTGCCGGACGCGCTCGACCGCCTGCTGATGACGCGCATCGACGGCTTCCGCGGCGACGAGCGGCGCGTCACGCTCGTCGCGCTCGCCGGCGTGCTCGTCGCGATCTACCTCTTCCTCGGCTTCTACGCGAACGTCCGCCGCGCCGTGCGGCGCGCGCTCACCTCGCTGCGCTCGCTGCGCGACGACGACGTCGCCGCGCTCGGCGGCGGCCTCGAAGCGGTCCGCGGCGGCGACCTGACCGTCGCGGTCACGCTCAGCACGCCGGAGGTGCGGCGCGACTCGCGCGACGAGCTGGGCGAGATCGCCGAAGACCTCGAGGCGATCCGCCAGCGCACCGCGCAGTCGGTCGCCGTCTACGAGGCGATGCGCGCCGAGCTGCGCGCCGCGCTCGGCGACCATTCCTCGCTGGAGGCGCTCGTCGCGGCGATGCGGCGGCTGGAGCAGGACGACCTCGCGGCGCTCGAGGACGCGCTCGCGGCGATGAGCGAGGGCGACCTGACCGTCGCCGCGCGGCCGGCGACCGAGCCGCTGCGACGCGACGGCGAGCTGGCCGCGATCTTCGACGCGATGCTGGCGAAGGCGCACCGCTCGATCGACGGCTACGAGGCGACGCGCGAGCGGATGCGGCAGATGCTGGAGGAGATCGCGCGCAGCACCGCGCGCGTCGCCGGCGCCGCCGCGCAGACCGCCGACGGCTCCGAGGAGACCGGGCGCACGCTGAACGAGATCGCCGGCGCGGTCGCCGACGTCGCCGACGGGGCCGGCGAGCAGGTTGGTCTGCGCGGCGATCCCGCCGATCGCGTCGACGATCCCGCCGATCGCGCTGGAGCGCTCGCCCAGCTCGTGGATCGCGCTGCGCGCGCTGTCGGAGGCGGCGCGCACCTCCGCCATCGCGCTGCCGGCGCGGGCGGTCACGGCGGCGCCGGCCTCGGCCAGCTCATGCGCCTCGCGCGCGGCGGCGGCGGTCGAGCGGGCGCCGTCGGCGCCGCGCTCGCTGGCGGCCGCCATCTGCTCGGCG
>DATIOB010000064.1:0-1762 GCA_035473605.1 Conexibacter sp. | reverse complement strand
CGTAGCCGTGCGGGTCGACCGCGACCGGCTGCCGCTCTATCACGCCGTCGCTCTGCCCCAGCTCGACCGGCGCGCTCCAGCCGCTTCCGGCCTCGCGCCGCGCCGCCTCGACGATGCTGAAGCGGTCCTCGTACCACGCCTGCCAGCTCGCGGTCACGTCGCCCTCGACGTCGACCGTCACCTGAGGAAAGGCGCCCGGCCACGTGCTGTCGTCACGGTCGGAGATGTCGACCGGGGCGCTCCACGGCCCTCCGGACGCGCTCGTGCGCGAGCGGATGACCCGCCCGGCGGCGTCGCGCGACTCCCAGACCGCGGTCGCGGTCCCCTCCGCGTCGATCGCGACCTGCGGCAGCAGCGCGCCCGGGTCGCCGCGCGCGAGATCGACCGCCGCCGCCCAGCCGCCGCCCGCGGACCGCCGCGCCGCCCGCACGGCGCGCACGGCGGGCTCGTCGTTCGTGTCCGAGTGCCAGACCGCGACCGCCTCGCCGTCACCGCCGACCGCGACCCGCGGCTCGACGGCGCGCTCGTCGCCGCTGGAGAGATCGTCCGGCTCGGCGCTCCACGCGCCCCCACCCGGACGGCGCTTGGACTGGATGATCCCGCCGGCGTACTCGGGCACGCCCCGCAGGTTCCAGACCGCGGTCACCTCGCCGTCCGCAGCGACCGCCAGCTGCGGCTCCCAGCCGACGAAGCTGTCGGTCAGATCGACGGGAGCGCTCCAGTCGCCGCCGCGCGGACGCGTCCTGGTCCGCACCACGGGCGCGTCTTCGGTTTCCTCGCTCCAGATCGCCGTCGCGTTGCCCTCGCTGTCGACGACGACCTCGGGCTGGTAGGAGATCGCGATCCCCTCCTCGTCGGAGAGCGCGACCGGCTCGCTCCACTGGCCGCCGGGCTCGCGGCTCGCGGCGAGCACTATCTGTCTCGTCCACAACTCGGAGTGGTGGACACTCGACCAGACCGCGACCGCGACGCCGTCGGCGCCGACGGCCAGCTCCGGCTCCCAGCCGCCCTCCTCGCCCTCTGGCGAGAGCGTGACGGGGGCGCTCCACGCGCCGCCGAGCGGTCGCGTCGCCGCCTGCGTGACGCGGTCGGGCCCGTTCGCCGTCCAGACGGCGACCGCGTTGCCGGCAGCATCGAGCCCCACGTCCTGCCCGTCGACCTCCCAGGCCGACGGCGGCGTTCTCACCGGCGCCAGCCACCCCTCCGCGGACGCGCTCCCGACCGCTGTCGCGTGTGCTCCGACGAAGAAGATTACGAATACGCAAAAGCGTTGGATCAAGAGCACCGCAATCGCGACCATCGCATAACGATCCTCCAAGTGCAAGGCAGAAGCAGCACCATCGTTAGAGCGCGGACGCGCCTTGACATCCATACTGGGCATAAGCACACTCAAATCCGGGAGTTGACCGGCAAGCCGTTCGGGCTTGCGTTCGATTACGGGGGAATTTCGTGCCTGAAGCAAGTGGCGAGAATCAACATCGGCGGTGGATGTCGCGACGCGCGTTCCTGTCGTCCAGTGCGGTTGCCGGCGTCGCGACGGTCGCCCTCGGCGGGGTCGGCGCCTCCAGCGCCGGAGCGACGCCGACGAGCGACGTCGACGCGATCGTGCTGCAGGTCGCCGCTGCGGCCGCCGTCTTTCCCTTCCCGCTGGAGACCGGCGAGAGCCAGCCGGCCAGCGCGCGCCTGACGGCCCAGCGGGTCACGCAGGCGTGGGCGCGCACCTCCACCGCTCGCGCGGCGCAGGCCGAGCGCGGCGCGCAGC
>DATIOB010000063.1:0-5456 GCA_035473605.1 Conexibacter sp. | reverse complement strand
GCGCCGACGGGCGGGTCGAGCGCGACCTCGACGCGGGCGCCGCCGGCGGCCGTGACCGCTCTGCGCGCGGCGGCGTCGAGCGTGACCGTGACGGCGCTGGCGACGCGTCTGCCCGGCGCCAGCGTGAGCGTGCGGACGGCGAGCGGATCGCCCGCGGCGCTCGCGTGGCCGACCCGCGCTCTGCGGACGCGCGGCGGCAGGAAGATGCGGACCCGCGCTCTGCAGCCGGTGATGCAGCGGACCTTGACGCGCGCCGTTCTGGCGCCGGGGCTCAACGTCGCCGGGCCCTCGACCTTCGGCGCGACGTCGTCGAGCCCGCCGCCGCCACCGGAGCCGCCGGAACCGGCGCCGCCTCTCTGCGGCTTGCTGTCGCCGTCGCGCACGCGCAGGAACTTCACCGTGCCGTCGAGGGTGGTCGTGCAGACTCTCGTGTAGTAGTCGCGGCCCTGGCAGGTTCTGAGCGCCGACTCCGAGCGCTTCATGTCCCATTCGAGGCCGATGTCGCCGCCGGGCCCGGCGATCATGTCGAGCCGCACGTGGAAGCGGCTCGGCGGCGTTCTGACGCCCTGTCTGGCGACGGTCGAGACGATCACCGACTCCTCGCCGACACCGCCGTCGCTGTCGGTGCACGTCATCGGCAGCTCGACGGCGAGGAACGGCAGCAGCGCCGCCGCGTTGGCCGGCCAGCCGTAGACCGACGCGGCGGGGAAGAGCATCCCCGGGGCGGACGTCGTGACGCGCTCGCCTCTGCACGTCTTGTCGGTGCCCTGGTCGGTCGTCGAGACGCGCGACGCTCTGCCCGCGCTGACCCGCACGGGGGCGATCGCGAGCGGTCCGACGAGCTTGCCGCCGACGACCTCGGCGCCCTCGGCGCTGCCGCTGACGTGGAAGCTCGCCGTCGTCGTCTCCTTGAAGGCGCCGTCCTCGGTCTCGCGCACATGGCGGTACGTGACGTCGCCGTCGTAGACGACGCGGTAGGTCGTGGCGTGGGCGGCGGCGGGCGCGAGCGCGGCGGCGGCGCTCGCGAGCGCGAGGGCGGGGAGGAGGCGGGCGGGCATCAGGGCAGCGTGCCGCCGCCGCGCCCTGCCCGCATCGGAGATACCTCCCGAGGCGGTTCCCGACTGCGGCCGGCAGGCGGCGCGGCCGCGAGCGGCCGCCGCCGCCGCGGCTCAGTCGCCGGAGACCGGCTCGCCGGGGATCCGGTAGAGCGGTCTCCACGGCGAGACGGCGCCGTTGCGGCCCGGCTCGCCGGGCACGTCGCCCTGCGTCCACCAGCTCGCCTGGTAGGGGAGGCCGTCGTAGAGGATCTTGTCGCCCGCGGTGTAGACCCCTTCGGCCGTCCACTTCGGGTGCGTGCCGGCCGGCAGCTTCTCGATCTCCGGCGCGCGGTCGGTCCGCAGCACCGGCCCGACCAGCCGCCACGGCGACTGCCCCGGCTCGACGTTCTCGGCGTCCGGCGTCTGCCCCTGCGAGAACCACTTCGCGACGTAGACGGCCTGGTGCCAGACGACCTTGTAGCCCTCCTGGTAGGCCTGCTCCGGCTGCCAGATCGGGTACGGGCTTCTGGCCGGGTCGTCTCTCGTCAGGGTCGTCGCCTCCGGCAGCAGGTCGGGCTCGGTCACGCGCGCCGCGTTCGCCTGCACGCTGCCTCTCAGCACGCTGAAGGTCTTCGTGAACTGGCGCGGTCTCTGCTCCACGCCGCTGCACGTGTTCGACAGCGTCCCGAGCACGGGGAAGGTGACGCCGCACTGCACGTCGCGGTTGAGCGACCAGGTCGAGACGCGGCCGACGCCGTGGTCGGCGGCGTAGGCGGCGACCGCCTTCGCGTCGGCGACCGAGACGCGCTCGCCTCTGACGTCGTTCTGGCCGATCATCACGGTCACGCCGACCTTGCGCCAGAGGCTGGCGCTGTTCAGTCTCGCGCCGGCGCGGCCGAAGACGGCCGAGACCTGGTCGCGCGTGGCGTCGACGGAGGAGAGGATCGCCTTGCGCATGTCCTTGCCGGCCGACGGGACGCCGAAGTCCATCGCCATCACGTTGACGCCGGCGAGGTCGACTCTGGCGTCGAGCATCGCGGTCACGACCGCGAGCGCGTCGGGGTTGAGGCCCTCGGGCGTGACCGGCAGCGTCAGCCAGACGGCGAGGCTCGCTCTTCTGCCGCGCACGTCCTCCTGGATCTTCTTCACGACCGCCGCGCGCCGCTCGTTGGCGGCCGTGTCGGCGAGCGCCGCGCCCTCGACGTCGAAGTCGACGGTGTCGGCGGAGTAGCGCTCGATCACCTCGCGGTAGGCCTGCTCCAGCTTGCCCGCGTCGGTGCAGGCGACGGCCAGCTCTCTGTTCGCCTGGCCGCCGAAGGAGACGATCGCGTCGCCGCCCTCGCCGCGCAGCTGCGCGACGCGGCGGTCGAGGTCCATCGCCGTCGCGGCGCCGTCGAGCGTCTCGTAGCTGCCCCACGTCGGCGTGCAGGCCTCGTCGGCCGCTCTGCCGGCGACGACGAAGCCGAGCGCGACGTTCTTGGCGGGGTTGGCGGCGCGGTCCTGGAAGGCGTAGGTCGGCGTCAGCGTCACGTCGACGTAGGGGGCGAACCACGTGCCGGAGCCGGGCTTGGCGCCGGCGCGGGCCGCGTCGGTCGAGGTCGCCTCGCGTGCGACCAGGAAGCCGCCGCCGCCGAGCACGGTGATCAGCAGCAGCGCGACCAGCACGCGCCACGCCGACAGCTGCGGCTCGGGCGCGTCGGGCAGCGTCGCGGGGTCGGGGAGGTTGCTCGCGGGCCTCATGCGTGGTCCTCGGCGCGACGGTTGTAGACGGGCGCGTCGTCGGAGACGTGCTCCGGCGTCGGCGGGTCGTCGGCGCGACCGGGCGGCCGGTCGCTCGCACGACGGCCCATGTAGGCCGGCAGGTCGGTCTCGCGGCGGCCGTAGCCGGCGCGGCGGTCGTCGCCCTCGCGGCGGTCGGCGGCGGTGCCGGTGCGGCCGGAGGCTCTGCGGCGCTCGGCGCGGCGGACGCCGTCGGCGGGCGCGTAGGCGAGCGTCTGCGACCAGTGCGGCTCGCTCGGCCCGGCCTCCAGCAGCGCCTCGCGGGTGGCGCGGCGGGCACGGCGGTTGGGCTTCTGCGGCTTGTACAGCCAGCTGACGACGTTGCGCCAGACGTCGACGATCGAGTTGCCGACGCCGATGTAGGCGACGATCGCGTACGTCGCGGCGAGCGCGTTGAGGCCGGCGAGCGCGACGTTGACCCAGCGGTCGCGGCTGAGGTCGAGCAGCAGCGTCACGACCGAGAAGGCGACGAAGACGTACGGCAGGATCACGAAGCTGAGCCCCGGCGTCGTGCGTCTGTGGACCTTCGGCGTGCGCTTGAAGGCCGGCCGTCCGCCGATCAGCACCTGCAGCAGCGAGGCGCCGACGCCAGCGAGGTTGACGCCGAGCAGCACGAGGTTGAAGCCGTAGAGGCCGAAGACGTCGCTGCGCCGGTAGCCGCAGTGCTTCAGGTCGACGGCCATCATCAGGAAGTAGGGGATCGAGATCAGCAGCACGAGCGGGCTGATCAGCGCCTCGTTGAACTGGTACAGCAGCAGGAAGAGGAGGCCGACCGAGGCCCAGCAGATCGACGCCATGTAGTTGATCCGCAGGAAGACCTCGCCGAGCCGCGTGCTCTCGCTGCGCGCCCGTCTGGCGCGGATCTGGCGCCACAGCGCCGGCAGGATCAGCAGGCCGCCGTTGGCCCAGCGCTGGCGCTGGATCGCGAGCGCGCCGAAGTCCGGCGGCGTGGCGCTGTAGCTGAGCCGCTCGGGATAGTTGAGCAGCGTCCAGCCGTGCACGCCGAGGTCGATGCTCGACTCGGTGTCCTCGATCACGGTGCGGTCGGAGATGTAGCGGCTGATCTCCCAGTCGCCGTCGTGGCTTATCGCGCGCAGGTCGTCGATCGCGCGCTTGCGCAGGACGGCGTTGGCGCCGACCCAGAAGGTCGCGTCGTAGTGGGTCATCCCCTGGTGGACCATGTGCTGCAGGTCGGTCGTCGCGCCGGCCATCCGCTCCAGCCGCGTCGCGGCGCCGGGGAAGGCGGTGTAGGGCGCCTGCGCGACGGCCACTCTGCGGTGCTCCTGCTGCTCCAGCAGGTGGACGATCCGCAGGCAGTACTCGGGCAGCAGGACGCTGTCGGCGTCGAGCGTGAGGACGTAGTCGGGGTCGCGCAGGACGAGGTCGGGCTCGGCGTCGGTGCGCAGCAGCGCCATGCCGCCGCCGGGGACGGCGACCTCTCTGTAGGCGCCGCCCATCAGCCCGATGTAGCTGTTCAGGTTCATCGCCTTGTTCGGCTCGTGCGAGAGCGAGACGTAGCGCTTGCGCTGGAAGGAGCTGATGCGCGCGCCGAAGATCCAGATCAGGCGCCGCAGCAGGAAGCGCAGGTGGCCGAGCGCGAGCGAGGCGCCGTCGGCGGCGGCGGCGCGCAGCGCCTGCTCGCTGGCGCGCATGTCGGCGGCGAGCGGGCGCAGGACCTTGTCGACGAGGAAGGCGTCGGCGTTGTCGCTGACCTCGTACCTGTCGCCGTACTCGGTGAACCAGCGCTCGGCGTGGGCGTACTCGTCGGCGACGGTGAGCAGGTCCTCGGGCGTCGGCTCGGTGCCCTCGATGTGGCCCGCCTCGAGCGCGTCGAGCGCGCGGATGAAGCGCCGCTGCTGCGGTCTCAGCAGTCCCTCGATCTCACCCGGGAGCGAGCGCGCGTCGGCGAGCATCTGCGCCGGTTCGCGGTACTTCGGCTCCGGCGGGTCGTCGATCAGCAGCGTGACCTCGAGGTCGGGGTACTCCTGCAGCGCGGCGGACAGCAGCGTCATGCGGTTGACGCGCATCTCCTCCTGGTAGGAGGGGATCAGCACGTTGAGCTTCGGGGCGGCGCCCTCGAACGGCTGCACCAGCTCGGCGCGCGTCGCGCGGCGGTGGCTGCGGGTCCGCGAGTAGTAGCCGAGACGGGTCGTCAGGTAGGCCAGCGCGGAGCAGGCCAGCAGGCTCATGATGACGATGTAGAGGATCGTCGAGGGGCCGAGCGAGGGACGGTCCGGATCGCCGGTGATGCTGCTGCTGGTGAGCGTCGTGATCACGAACAGCGCCCAACCGATCACGGTCACCGCGATCGCGAGCTGGCCGATCAGCATCGTGCCCTCGGAGGCGGGCGCGGGCACGATCGGCAGCGCCTTGCGCTTCTTGTCGCTGCCCCACTGGCGCTTGGCCTTGGCGGGGCGCGGCGCGGCCGTGTCCTTGCTGCGGCGAATCGTTCTCATCGACCGCTTACATCGGCAGATGAGAAGGTTTCGTTAGCGCAAGCGTTCGATCGGCCGGAATGAGGGGTCTGGCGCCGCTGCTGCGCGGCGGGGTCGGCGGGCGCCTTGTGGGTGTGCGAAGCTGGCGCGAATGGACGTCGAGACGGTCGTCTCCGCGGACGGCACGCGGATCGCCTATCGCCGG
>DATIOB010000062.1:0-5769 GCA_035473605.1 Conexibacter sp. | reverse complement strand
CGCCGGCACCGGCCGGCGCGAGCGCGTCCAGGCCCGCGTGGGCACGGGCGCGCACGGCCGCCTCGTCGATCCTCAGCAGACCTGAGAGGTCGGCGTAGCCACGGCCCTGCTTGAGGATCAGCTGGAGGACGGCGCGCTGGTCCGGGGGAAGCGTCTCGATGGCGCTCATTCGAACCGAAGCCTACTATCGTCCCGCCGCGTGAGCCTCAGACCGCTGCCTCCGATGGAACACGGCCTCGACAGCCTCTTCGGCTACGAGGAGCTGCTGTACGGCGACGGGGAGATGCGGGCCCGCATACCCGTCAGAGATCACCTGCTGCAGCCGTTCGGCCTCGTCCACGGCGGGCTCTACGCCGCCGTCGCCGAGACGCTCGCCTCGCTGGGCACGTACCTCGGCGTGCAGGAGCAGGGGATGACCGCGATGGGACTCTCCAACAGCACCAGCTTCCTGCGCCCGATCACCGCGGGCAACGTCAACGTGCACGCGACGGCGATCCATCGCGGCCGCACGACGTGGCTGTGGGACGTCGAGGTCAGAGACGACGCCGGCAACCTCTGCGCGATCACGCGGATGACGATCGCCGTGCGGGAGCCGCGCCCGAGCTGACGCTGGCCTCGGCCGGCCGCGGGGCGTCCCTGCCCGTACGGCCGGCCCAGCTGCGGCTCAGTGGATCGTCAGACGGTGGGTCGTCGCGCCGCCGTTGCGCAACGTCGTCGCGATCGTCACCGTCCCGCGCGGCGCCGGCAGCCGCCAGCGGCCGCCCGTTCTTCTCGCCGTGTGCCACGCGCCGCCGCCGACGCGCCAGCGGACCGCTCTCGAGGCGGTCGCGTAGCGCAGGGTGAGCGTGCTGCCGCGCGGCGTGCGCAGCTGCGGCGCGGCGCCGGTCGGACGGACGAGCAGCTCGGCTCTGCTGCCGGCGACCGACGACCAGCGCCCCGCGACGAGCTGTCCGGCGGCCGTCCGACCGCCGCCGCTGACGCGCAGTCCGGCGGGCGCCTTCGTCGCGGCGCAGCCCGGCAGCGCGAGGCGGTCGATCCGGTGCGTACCGTCGGGGAGCGTCGCGCCGCGGTAGAGCGCTCCGGAGCTGTGGACCCAGCTGCTGACGTCGGCCGTCCACGACAGCCGGACGCCGCAGCGGGGCGCGTAGAGATAGCGCTCGGAACCACGACCGCCCCACCGGAACCAGCTGACGACGCCGCTGCCGAACGTGAGCGACTGCCCGAGGTCGCCCTCGGCGTCGGGCGCGAGCACAAGCCGTCTCGCAGAGCCGCAGCGCAGCAGCGTCACGGGCGTCTGGTTGCCGGTCGTGACGGCGTCGCGACCGTCGAACAGCAACGCGTCGAACGCCGGCAGCGCCTCGTGTGCCTCGCCGTTCTGCGGCGTGCGGCGCAGCGGCGCGCAGAGCGGGACGTTGAGGCTCGCGGCGTCGAGGTCGGTCGCGGTCGTCTCAGTCGGCTGCGGGCCCAGCTCGCCGGTCCGCCAGTTCAGCCAGAGGTCGTCTGCCCAGTGGTAGCCGACCGCCCGCAGCTGCAGCCACGTCGTGCCGATCGCCTCCAGGCTGAACCACATGAAGCGCCCGCTCTCGTACTGCGGCTCGGCGTATCTCGTGCGCAGCGCGTCGAAGCCGGCGACGGCGCTCCACGTTCTGCGTTCGAGGTCGAGCATCAGCAGGCCGGGCTGTCTGCCCGCGTCGGAGCAGCTCGCGATCGCCTGTCCGCCGCCGACGAGAGAGATCCAGCCGCCAGGGGAGGCGCAGGGGATCGGCGCGTCCCAGCTCGTGCCGGTCTCGCCGTCGAGCACGCGCGCGGTGCCGGCGGTCGGGGCGTAGACGACCCAGCGGCCGCCGTCGCCGTAGGGAGCGCCGGCCGCTGCGCTGGCGACCTGCTCGAAGCCGGCCGCCTGCGCGGCGGCGGGGCTCGCGCCGGCGCCGAGCAGCGCGGCGCCGGCGAGCGCCAAGAAGATCTTCCGTGACGGTTTCATGCCTGCTCAAACGGACCTGAGCGGTCAGATGTTGCGGTTGTCAGGCGCGTGGGCGCTCACACGTACCGCCGCGCCTCCACCGCGAGGTGGAGCGTCAGCAGCTCGGTCGGGTCGGACAGGTCGACCCCGAGCAAGCGCTCGATCCGCTCGATGCGGTGGTAGAGCGCCTGGCGGTTGAGGTGCAGCGCGCGCGCCGTCTCCGCCTTGCGGCCGGCGTTGGCGCAGAGCGCCTCGAGCGTCGGCAGCAGCGCATGTCTGCGTCTGCGATCGTGCTCGATCAGCGGCCCCAGGCGGCGCGTCACGAGCGCCGCCAGCTCGCGGTCCTCGCGCCAGTGCCACAGCAGCCGTTGCAGCTCCAGCGCGCGCGCGTCGTGCCAGGCGGCCGCGGGCAGCGGCGCGGCGCTGGCGGCGCCGTCGGCGGCGAGGCGCAGCTCCGGCCCGGCGCCCTCCCAGTCGCTCGCGCGCCCGACGACGATCGCCAGCTCGGCGTCGCCGAGCCGCCGCGCGACCGCGGTCCGCAGCGCGGCGGCGGCCAGCTCCGCGGTCCGCTCGCGCTCGTCGGCCTCGCGCAGCGCCACCAGCGCCACCAGCGTGCCGGCCCGCTCGCGCTGGCCGACGAGCGCCGGCGTCCCGCGGCCCTCCAGCTCGACCTGCGCGTCGCGCAGCACGAGGCTCCACTCCGCCGGCTCGACCTCGGCCTGCGTCTCGGCGGCGAGCGGCAGCAGCTGTCCTGAGGCGGGCGCGAAGCCGATCAGCCCCGCCTGGCGGCGCGCGGCGGCCGCGTTCAGGCGGCCGCTGGCGAGCGCCAGCAGGAAGCTGCCGCGCTCACGCGCGACCAGCTCCTCCTCCTGGCGGCTGCGCAGCAGCGACAGCGCGACGAGGCCGGCGGCACGATCGAGCACCAGCCGCGCCAGCTCGCCGAGCGGAGCGGAGACGGGCAGCACGACCAGCCGCCCCGGCGCGCCGTGGCCGAGCGGGACAGGGGCGGAGAGGCCGGCCTGCCAGGGGCTGGCGGCCGCTGCGGCTCTCGCGCCGCGTCTGCCGCCCGCCGGCCGCTGGCCGCCGGCACGGCCGCGCGCCGCCCATGCGTCGAGCGCCTCGTCGCCCTGCTCGTCGCCGCCGGGGACGGCATGGGCGAGCACGCGGCCGCTGGCGGCCTCCAGCACGACCGGCGTCGCGAACGTCTCGGCGAGCACGCGCAGCACCTCGGGGATCCCGCCGCCGTCGAGCACCACCTGCGTCAGCTGCCCGTGGATCTCGTCGCAGCGCTGCAGCACGGCGTAGCGGCCGTTGACCAGCTCGGTGTGGATCGCCTCGGTGACCGGGATGAATCTGACGTCGCGGCGGAAGGCGACGAGCGGCAGGCCGCGCCGCTCGGCCTCGCGCACGAGCGCCGGCGGCAGGTCGTCGAGCGCGCCGCCCAGCTCCACGAACAGCGCCGCGGCGCCGGCCTCGTCCAGCTCCTGCACGAAGCGGCGCTGGTCGGCCGCTCTGCGCCCGATCCCCATCCCGGTCGTCAGCAGCAGCTCGCCGCCGAGCAGGACCGACGCTATGTAGGAGACCTCGCCGGCGTGGACCCAGCGGATCGGCCGGTCGAGGTTGCGCTCGCCGGCGACGACGAGCGGCAGGCCGCGCTGCACCGGCGGCAGCGCGAGCGCCTGCGCGACAGTGATGCGCGGGGGGAGGTCGACGGTCATCGCAGGAGCAAGCGTCGCACAGGTCCGCTGCGACAGAACGTCTGGCGATCGAGCGGTACGTGCGACGTTCCGTCGGGGTGATCTGAGCGCCGCGGCGCGGGACGCTTGCGTGCATCGAATGCGCCCGTCGGCTGGCGGCGGGGCATGGACTTCGAGGAGCTGGACAGATGCGCGTTGGCGTCGTGAAGGAGATCAAGCCCGCAGAGCGGCGCGTCGCGCTGACCCCCGCCGGTGCGGCCGAGCTGGTCGGAGCCGGTCACGAGGTGCTGGTCGAGGCCGGCGCCGGCGTCGGCTCCGGCTTTGCCGACGACGCCTACGCCGCCGCCGGCGCGCGGCTGATCGGCGACGCCGCGACCGTCTGGGGCGACGCCGAGCTGCTCGTGAAGGTGAAGGAGCCGATCGCGGCCGAGTACCCGCTGCTGAGCGAGGAGACCGCGCTCTTCACGTATCTCCACCTCGCCGCCGAGCCGGCGCTGACCGACGCGCTCGTCTCCGCCCGCACGACCGGGATCGCCTACGAGACGGTCACCGAGACCGACGGCTCGCTGCCGCTGCTGGCGCCGATGTCCGAGGTCGCAGGCCGCCTCGCCGGCCAGGCCGGCGCCTACTTCCTGCAGCACCCGCTCGGCGGGCGCGGCGTGCTGATCGGCGGCGTCCCCGGCGTCGCGCCGGCGCGCGTCGTCGTGATCGGCGGCGGCGTCGTCGGCTTCAACGCCGCCCGCGTCGCGGCCGGCATGGGCGCCGAGGTGACGATCCTCGAGCGCAGCCCGCGCCGCCTGCGCGAGCTGGAGGACCGCTTCGACGGCCGCATCCGCGTCGTCATGAGCGACCCGCTGTCGCTCGAGGAGGAGGTCTCCAACGCCGACGTCGTGATCGGCGCTGTGCTGATCCCGGGTGCCGCCGCGCCGAAGCTGATCACGCGCGAGCTGCTCGGCAAGATGCGCGAGCGGGCCGTGATCGTCGACGTGGCGATCGACCAGGGCGGCTGCGCCGAGACGTCGAGACCGACGACGCACGGCGAGCCGACCTACGTCGTCGACGGGATCCTCCACTACTGCGTCGCGAACATGCCCGGCGCCGTCCCCGCGACCTCGACGCGCGCGCTCACCAACGCCACGATGCCCTATGTCCGCGCGCTCGCCGACAAGGGCGTCGAGGCAGCGCTGGAGAGCGACCCGCGCCTCGCCGCCGGCCTCAACACGCAGGCCGGCGACGTCAAGATCGCAGACCTGCTGGCGCCGGTCGCCGCGTAACGAACCTCACCCCGAGGACTCCTGGAAGCGAGCAACCAGGAAACGACCGGGCCGGGTGCGCACCGTCAGCGCACCCGGCCCGTGTTCGTTCAGCGCTGCTTCCGCTGCTTCTTCTGCGTCACCGTGAAGCCGGCGTAGCGCTCACGCGAGCGGTTGCCGGCGGCGTCGGCAGCGACGAGCACGACGCGGTGCGTCGCGCTCGCCATCCGGCGGCTGTCGAGCGTCCAGCGGTTGGCGCCGTTGCGGCCGGCGACCGTTGCGGCGCGCACCTCGCGCCAGTCGTGGCAGCGCGTCCCGCGGGTCGCCTTGGCGGCGCGTCTGCGCGCCGCAGGCTCGCGCTTGGCCGCCGCCCGCGCCCGCTTCGAGACCGCGCGCGCCTCGATCACGCACTGCTTTCCGCGGCGCCAGCCGTCGACCCGCTGCTGCACGGCGATCCGCGTCACGGCCGGCTCGGAGAGCGACCAGCGGACGGTCGCGGAGCGGCCGGCGACGACGCGCGCGGGCACGACCTTCAGGCCGTCGATCCGCGGCGCCGTTCTGTCGCCTCTTCTCGGCGGTTCTCTCGGCTCTCTGCCGCCCGGGCCGGGCGTCGCCGCGAGGAAGCGGTAGCTGCCCGAGCCGACCTCGTAGACGACCGCGCCGGCCTCCTCGCGCAGCAGCCGCACGCCCTGCTGTGACGCGGCCGGGCGCCCGTCCTCGAAGACGGCCTGCCCGGCGGCGCGCGGGACGTGCACCTCGGCGACCGCGTTGACCGGCACGTCGACGTCGAGCCGCAGGCGCTCGCCGTCGCGTGACCAGGCGCTGCGCGCCTGCCCGTAGTCGCTCTCGACGCTCGCGC
>DATIOB010000061.1:0-12817 GCA_035473605.1 Conexibacter sp. | reverse complement strand
CGCGGTTCCACTCCTCGCAGAAGCCCTCCAGCGCCGCCGCGAATTCGTCGCCGCGGCCGTTTCTGCGCGCGTTGCCCTCGGCTGCGATCGTCGGGCCGTAGCGAGCGCGGAAGTGTCTGCCGAAGTCGCCCGCCTGCGCGAAGGCGTCGACGCCGAGCAGCTCCCGCGTCATCAGCTCGAACGTGACGCGATCGCCGAAGAGCTCGTGCAGGTGGGCCTCGCTGCCCCACAGCGGCGGCGGCTGGGCGCCGGGCGGCGGCGACGGCGCGAACGGCCCGATCGTGCGGAAGAGGCCGCCGATCATCCCCTCCGGCGTCCAGCTCAGCAGCCCGATCCTCCCGCCGGGACGACAGACGCGCACCAGCTCGCCGGCGGTGCGGTCGTGATGCGGCGCGAACATCGCGCCGATCGACGAGATCACGACGTCGAACGAGCCGTCGGCGAACGGCAGCCGCTCCGCGTCGGCCTCGACCCAGTTCAGCTCCGCCCCGGCCGCCTCGGCCCGCGCGCGGCCGGCCTCCAGCAGCTCCGGCGTCAGGTCGCTGGCGGTCACGTGCGCCCCAGCCAGCGCGGCCGGGATCGACGCGTTGCCGGTGCCGGCGGCGACGTCGAGCACCTCCATCCCCGGGCCGATCTCACAGGCCTCGACCAGCCGCGGCCCGAGCGGCAGCAGGAACGTCTCGACCATCGATGGATAGTCGCCCGAGGCCCACATCTTGCGGTGACGGCCCTTCAGCTCGCTGTCCACGTCCGTTGACGCCATCAGCGCCTTCCTCTCGCTCGCGTGACGATTACCAGTGCGACGATGCGTGCCCTTGCGGTGCTTCGGACCGTATCGGTCGCGACGAGCGCAAGACGGTATGAACCGCGGTAATGCCGCCGCCGGTGCCGGCAGAGAGGGACCGTAACCACCCGGAGAAAGGGCCTTCATGGTCTCTCGTCTGTTCCTCGCCGGCGCCTGCGCGCTCGGGCTCGCGGCCACCGCCGCGGGCTCGGCGGTCGCCGACGTCGGGCCCGTCCCGACCGCCAGACCGCAGCTCTACATCCCCGCCGCCGTCCAGGTCTGGAGCCCGGCCGGCCTGGTGCGCACGATCGACTGTCCCGCGCTGACGGCCGATCCCACCTGCGACCCGGGCCAGTGGCCGGCCAACATCGACGTGCTGGTCAACAGCGACGGCGGCTACCGGCTGCTGGCCAGAAGCGGCCGCTGGTTCCAGCTGGGCGGCAACCAGGCGACGGTCGACGCGATCGAGGCGGCCGACGCCGCCGGCGGCCCCGGCGCGACCGCCGTCGTGACCGGACTCGCCGAACTCGACCCGTGGGGGCCGTCGGGCGCGGCGGCGAGCAGAAAGGCCGCCAAGCAGGCGAAGAGAGCGGCCAGAAGAGCGGCGAAGAGAAGGGGCAGAAGAGCCGCGAAGAGAGGCGGAGCGCCCGTCTCGCTCGGCAACGGCGGCGCGCAGGGCTGACGCGCGGGATCCCACGGGTCGGCGAAGGGGCGCTGTTCGCCGGCCCGCGGGTGCGGCGCGGGAGACCCACCCGAAACCGGAGTCAACACGCCGTTCTTGCACTGACGTAACCACCCGGAAGAAAGGGGCCATCATGGTCTTCCGTCTGTTCCTCACGGGCGCCTGCGCGTCGACGCCGAGGGCGGCCCGGGCGCAGCCGACGTGATCGAGGGCGTGTTCGAACTCGACCCCTGGGACCCGCGCGGCGCGGTGCGCTGAGGCGCCGCTCAGCGTGACAGCAGCGCCTGCGCGAGCCGCTCGCGCAGGCGTCTGGCGCGCACGCGCACGTCGCCGAAGACGGTGCCGCCGGTCAGCACGATCCGCGGCGCGCCGGCCGGCGCGGCGACGCCGGCGTCCTGCTTCACGTCGCCGAGGAGGGTGCGGCTGCGGACCTCGACGACGACGCCTTCGGGCACCAGCAGCTCGACGTCGCCGAAGACGGTGCCGGCGTCGATCGCGATCTCGCCGGCCGGCACGCGCGCCTCGCGCAGGTCGAGCTTGACGTCGCCGAAGACGGTGCTCCATCTGCTCGACGCCGGCAGCTGCCAGGCGCCGGAGCGGCGGTGGTCGCCGAAGACCGACGAGTTGCGCAGCGCCGTCGTGACGACCGTCTCGCCGGCTGCCGCGCGGCCCGGCGCCAGCTCGCCGCCCGCGCCGGCCGCCGGCAGGTCGCCGGTCAGCCTCGCCAGCTCCTCGCGCGTGCGTGCGCCGCTCGCGGCCTCGATCCGGTCGCTCAGCTCCTCCAGCGTCAGCCGTCCCTCGCCGGCGGCCGTGCGCAGACGCTCGACCGTCTGCTCGCGCTCGGCGTCGGAGGCGCGCACCTCGTTGACCTCGGGCTCGCTCATCCCGCCGACCCTAGCGCGCCAACGTGGCGCCGGGTGTGCGGCTGACCGAACCATCGGTGAGGCGTACGCTGCTCCGATGGACCGAGATCAGCTGCGTACCGTGCAGGAGCCGTTGAAGGCGCGCTACCGCGACGAGCCGGAGGCGGCGGTGGTGACGCTGTCGGCCAGCGGGCAGCTCGGCGAGGGCGTCTCCTGCTCGCTCGACAGCGGCCGCGCGCTCGCGGCCGCCGGCCTCCACCCCGCCAGCGGCGGCGACGGCACGCTGCTGTGCTCCGGCGACATGCTGCTGGAGGCGCTCGTCGCCTGCGCCGGCGTGACGCTGCGCGCGGTCGCGACCTCGCTCGGGATCGCGGTCGCCGGCGGCACCGTGCGGGCCGAGGGCGAGCTCGACTTCCGCGGCACGCTCGCGGTCGACCGCGCGGCGCCGGTCGGCTTCCGCGCGATCCGGCTCGACTTCGCGCTCGACGCCGACGCCGACGCCGAGCAGCTGGCGACGCTGCTGAAGCTGACCGAGCGCTACTGCGTCGTGCTGCAGACGATCGCGGCCGGCGTCACGCCGACCGCGACGATCGCGGCGAACGCCTGAGGCGCCCCGCGACCGCGCGCTGACCGTCATCCCCCATCGGTCGGAGGAGCCGCTCCCGTTCGGGCGATGGTGACCGCGCCGAAGCGGTCGTACCGTCGCTGGCATGAGACTGCACAGACCCGTCATCGCCGTCGCGGCGGCGCTGGCGCTCGCAAGCGGCATCGGCGCAGGCGCCGGCAGCGCGCAGGCCGCGCAGGTGATCCGCGAGGGCTCGACGCTGATCCTGCGCGGCGACCCCGGCGAGAGAAACTACTTCGGCGTCGGCGACGACCAGTTCTCGGCGACGAGAATTCACTTCAGCGACCGCGGCAACTACGGCATCAGCGCCGATCCCGCGCTCGGCTGCGAGTCGTCCTCGACCGGCTTCGGCTCCTTCGCCGACTGTACCTACGCCGGCATCACAGAGGTCCGCCTCGAAGGCGCCGACGGCGACGACGAGCTGGACATCAGCTGGGACGAGCTGCCGACGACGATCAGCTACGTGATGGACGGCGGCCCCGGCAGAGACGACCTCGAAGGGCCGACCTGGCCGGTCTTCGGGATGACGCTGCTCGGCGGCGAGGGCGACGACGACGTCTACGGCGGCCAGGGCGACGACCAGCTCGACGGCGGCCCCGGCAACGACCTCGTCGACGGCAACGACGGCAACGACGTCGTGCTCGGCGGCGAGGGCGACGACACCGTCAGCGGCGGTCGCCGGATGAGCACCGACCTGGTCGACGGCGGCCCCGGCTGGGACTCCAGCCTGACCGACTGGAACGACACGACGCAGTCGCCCGAGCCGATCGCCGTCTCGCTCGACGGCGTCGCCGACGACGGCCGCGCCGGCGAGAACGACAACGTCGTCGGGATCGAGCGGATCCGCACCGCGGTCGTCGCGCTGCTGGTCGCCGGCGCCGACCCGGTCGAATTCGAGGTCGAGAAGAGCACCTGGGGCGACTCGAAGCTGATCGGCAGCCCCGGCAACGACCGTCTCGCCGGCTACGTCGGCAACGACACGATCGACGGGCGCGGCGGCCGCGACGCGATCGCCGGCTTCCTCGGCAACGACACGATCGAGGCGCGCGACGGCGTCGCCGACACGATCGACTGCGGCGACGGCGTCGACACCGCCTATGTCGACCCGATCGACGTCACGAGCAGATGCGAGACGGTGATCGGCGGCCCGCCGTCGGAGAGAAGACCGGACGAGAGAGCCCCCGACACGAGAGTCCCGGAGAGAAGAGGCGGCGACAGATCCGGCGGCAGAACGGCGCCCAGACCCCGCGCCGCCTGCCGCGTCCCGGCGATCAGACGCGGCGCCACCCTCGCCGCGGCGCGCAGAGCGCTGCGCAAGGCGAAGTGCGCCGCGCCGAAGGTGAAGAAGGTCCGCTCCGGCCTCCGCAGAGGCCGCGTCGTGAAGGTCACGCCGAAGGCCAGACGCCGCACCGGAGCAGCCGTGACGATCTTCGTCTCGCGCGGCTGAGCGCACCCGCCCGCCGCCCGCCCGCCGCCGGCCGCCGCGCCGTCCGCTTCCACCGCGGCGGGCGGCGGCGGTAGGCTGGCGCGCATGAGCGAGCGCCTCCACGACGCCGGCCGCGGCGTGACGATCTGCGCCGAGGGCTTCGGCGACCCGGCCGATCCGCCCGTGCTCCTGATCATGGGCCTCGGCATGCAGATGGTGCGCTGGCACGAGTCGTTCATCGCCGACCTGACGCGCCGCGGCCTCTACGTGATCCGCTTCGACAACCGCGACAGCGGCCGCTCGACCTGCTTCCCCGAGATACCGCTGCCGGCGCCGCTGCAGCTGCTGCGGCGCCGCTTCGACCCGCGCCAGTACACGCTCGCGGAGATGGCGCAGGACACCGTCGGGCTGCTCGACGCGCTCGGGCTCGAGCGCGTCCACGTCGTCGGCGCCTCGATGGGCGGGATGATCGCGCAGGTGCTGGCGATCGACCACCCGCGGCGGCTGCGCTCGCTGACCTCGATCATGTCGAGCCCCGGCAGCCGCTGGAACGGCCAGCCGGCGCTGAAGACCTATCCGATCCTGCTCAGAAGAGCGCCGGGCGGCCTCGACGGCTATCTCGCCCAGCAGGTCGCCGTGCAGCGCGCGATCGGCTCCCCCGGCGTCCCGGCCGACGATCCGATCTTCCTCGACATCGCGCGCCGCGCCTACGAGCGCAACCCCGATCCGACCGGCCGCGGCCGTCAGCTCGCGGCGATCCTCGCCTCAGGCGACCGCACGCGCGCGCTGCGCACGATCGCCACCCCTACGCTGGTGATCCACGGCGCCGCCGACCGCATGATCGCCCTCTCGGGCGGTCGCGCGACGGCGCGCGCGATCCCCGGCGCCGAGCTGCACGTGGTGCCGGGGATGGGTCACGACCTGCCGCGGGCGCACTGGGACGACGTGCTGGGCGCGATCGCCGCGCACGTCAGAAGCGTCGAACGCGACCGCCTCAGATCGCCGCTCGCGCGCCGCTGAGGCGCAGCGCAGCGGCGCGCCGCCCAAGCGGGCGGCGCGGGCCCCCGCCCTATCTGCTCTCGGCGGCCGAGAGGCGGTCGCGGGCGCGACCGCGGGCCATCTTCTGGCGCGTCGTCTGGTCGAGGTAGACCTTGCGCATGCGCACGGCGGCCGGCGTCACCTCGACGCACTCGTCCTCGCGCACGAACTCCAGCGCCTGGTCGAGCGAGAGGATCTTCGGCGGCACGAGCCGCTCCAGCTCGTCAGCGGTCGAGGAGCGGATGTTGTTGAGCTTCTTCTCGCGCACGGCGTTGACGTCGAGGTCCTCCTGGCGCGCGTTCTCGCCGACGATCATGCCCTCGTAGACCTCGACGCCGGGGCCGACGAAGAGGATCCCGCGCTCCTGCAGGCCGAACAGCGCGAACGACGCGACTCTGCCGGAGCGGTCAGCGACGAGCGAGCCGGAGGGGCGCGTGCGGATCTCGCCGTGCCACGGCTCCCAGCCCTCGAAGACGTGGTTGATGATCCCGGTGCCGCGCGTCTCGGTGAGGAACTCGGTGCGGAAGCCGATCAGGCCGCGGGCCGGCACGACGTAGTCCATCCGGACCCAGCCGGTGCCGTGGTTGATCATCTGCTCCATGCGGCCCTTGCGGAGGGCGAGCAGCTGGGTGACGACGCCGACGTAGTCCTCGGGGATGTCGATCGTCATCCGCTCCATCGGCTCGCACAGTCTGCCGTCGATCTCCTTCGTGACGACCTGCGGCTTGCCGACGGTCAGCTCGTAGCCCTCGCGCCGCATCAGCTCGACGAGCACGGCCAGCTGCAGCTCGCCGCGGCCCTGGACCTCCCAGGTGTCCGGGCGCTCCGTCGGCAGCACGCGCAGCGAGACGTTGCCGACCAGCTCGGCGTCGAGGCGGTTCTTGATCAGGCGGGCGGTGATCTTGTTGCCCTTCACCTGACCGGCGAGCGGCGAGTTGTTGACGCCGATCGTGACCGACAGCGACGGGTCGTCGACGTGGATCACCGGCAGCGGGCGGGGATCCTCGACGTCGGCGAGCGTCTCGCCGATCGTCACCTCCGAGAGACCGGCGATCGCGATGATCTCGCCCGGCCCGGCCTCGCTCGCCTCGACGCGCTCGAGCGCCTCGGTGATGAAGAGGTCGGTGATTCTGACTCTCTCTATCGAGCCGTCGGTGCGGCACCAGGCGATCTGCTGGCCGCGTCTGATCACGCCGTGGCGCACGCGCGCCAGCGCGATGCGGCCGAGGTACGGCGAGGCGTCGAGGTTGGTGACCAGCGCCTGCAGCGGGTGGTCCTCCTCGTATCTCGGCGCCGGGATGCGCTCGACGATCAGGTCCAGCAGCGGTCTCAGGTCTCTGCCGTCGACCGGGTTCTCCGGGTCGAAGTCGACCGACGCCCAGCCGTCCTTCGCGTTCGTGTAGACGATCGGGAACTCGATCTGCGACTCGTCGGCGTCGAGGTCGAGGAACAGCTCGTAGACCTCGTCGACGACCTCCTTGATGCGGGCGTCCGGGCGGTCGACCTTGTTGATCACGAGGATCACCGGCAGGTGCGCCTGCAGCGCCTTGCGCAGCACGAAGCGCGTCTGCGGCAGCGGGCCCTCGGAGGAGTCGACGAGCAGCAGCACGCCGTCGACCATCGTCAGCCCGCGCTCCACCTCGCCGCCGAAGTCGGCGTGGCCGGGGGTGTCGATGATGTTGACCTTCACATCGCCGTACTGGACGGCGGTGTTCTTCGCGAGGATCGTGATGCCCTTCTCGCGTTCGAGGTCCATCGAGTCCATGACGCGCTCTGCGACGTCCTGGTTGGAGCGGAACGCGCCCGACTGCCACAGGAGCTTGTCGACGAGCGTCGTCTTCCCGTGGTCGACGTGGGCGACGATCGCGACGTTGCGGAGATCTGAACGAATAGCCATGGCGACCGGCCAGGATAGAGAGTCGGCGGCGGCCGCACCGATCCGCGGCGCAAACGAGCGCCGCTGTCCGCGCGCAGACCGGCCGGTGTGCGACGGCTCCAGGGCGGGCAGACCGACAGAGACCCCGGACGCTCCCATCGGGTTCATGAACGACGGCGGAGACGCCGGAACCGGAGCGCCGGGATCAGGGCGCGGGCGTGGTTGCGACGCCCGCGCAGTCCCATGTTGCGGGCGCAGGCGGTGTGAGTCCCTTCACCGTCTGCGCGCTCGCAGCGCCGACTCGATCCGCTCCAGCCGCGCGGCGACCTCGCGCAGCTCGTGGCGCAGCTCGTCCTCGGTCGCGTCGATGTCCTCGTCGACCTCGTGCGCGATGAAGCGCTCGGCGATCGCGCCGACCAGCAGCGTGCCGAAGCCGATCCCGACGATCATCACGACGATCCCGATCACTCTGCCGGCGACCGTGGTCGGCACGATGTCGCCGTAGCCGACCGTCGTCATCGTCTCGGCCGCCCACCAGATCCCCTCCCACTCGCTGTCGCGGTGCTCGGCCGCCGCGAAGGCCGTGCCGCCGCCCAGCAGCGTCATGAACGCCAGCAGCGCCGCGTAGCGGACGCCGTCGAGCGAGAAGACGCGGCGCGCCAGCGGGGCCAGCCGCAGCAGCCGCAGGACGCGCAGCAGCCGCAGTATGCGCGCGATCGCGAAGCTGGTCGGGAAGATCGGCGGGCTGAGGAAGGTGACCGCGACGTCGACCGGGTGCTCGCGCAGCCAGCGCTTCTTGTCGGGCACGACGATCAGCATCACGACCAGCTCGGCGAAGAAGGCCAGCCACGTGCCCCAGTCGAGGATCGCCTCGATCGTGTCCCACGGCTCGCCGAGCTGGGCCTGGTCGAGCACCAGCATCGGGATCACCAGCACCGCCGCGATCAGCAGCGGCAGCTCGAACCGCTTCGCCCACCGTTCACTGCGTTCGTCCACGGGGGGCGTGTTCGACGCCGTCGCGGGTATGACCTTCAGCGATGCCGGAGCCGTTGCAGAGAACGTTCGCGCGCCTCTTCGCCGATGCCGACACGGCGATGTACATCGTCACCGCGGAGGCCGGCGGCGAGCGCGCCGGCTGCCTGATCGGCTTCGCGACGCAGGCGTCGATCGCGCCGCCGCGCTTCCTCGCCTGCCTCTCGCGCAAGAACCACACGTACAAGGTCGCCAGCCAGGCCGAGACGCTGATCGTGCACTTCGTCGACGAGGACTCCGGCGACCTCGCCGAGCTGTTCGGCGGCAGCACCGGCGACGAGGTCGACAAGTTCGCGCAGGTCGCGTGGAGACGCGGACCGCGCGGCGCGCCGCGGCTGGAGCGGCTGGAGACCTGGTTCGCCGGCCGGGTGCTGGAGCGGATCGCGCTCGGCGACCACGTCGGCTTCCTGCTGGAGCCGATCGACGGCTCCGTCCACCTCGGTGCGGAGCCGTTCCGCTTCCACCGCGCGCGGGTGATCGAGCCCGGCCACGCGCCCTGATCCCGCTCCTCAGCGGCGCGCGGTCGGGGGTTCCCCCTGACCTGACCCTGGTCTTGCCCGGATCTGTCGTTTTGGGGATGACGCAAGGGTTTTCGGCGCCTACGATCGGCCGCCCGCGACACAGGAAAAGGACCACGATGGGACTCCTCGACAAGGCGGTCAGGCTCGCCTCGACCGCCAAGGACCAGTACGAAGAGCTGCGCAGCACGCGTGACGAGCTGTCGGTCAAGCCGGTCGCCGTCAGCGCGCTCGACGAGCACCAGCAGAGCGTCCTGCGCAGGGCGATGGCGCACGGCGCGCCCGACCCCGCCGCGCTGCTCTCGCGCGCGGAGGCCTCCCACGTGCTCGGCATCGAGCTGGGCGAGGGCCGGCTGATCTACGACGACAGCTCGATCGGCCTCGAGTTCGCCGCCACCGGCCGCCGCAACGAGCGCTGGTCGGTCGGCGTCAGCGCCTGGCACGGCGACGGCGACGGCTTCTTCCCCGTCGAGCAGTTCCAGTTCATCGCCGAGCACGTCGAGGGCGACCGGCTGGAGGGGCTCGGCCAGGCGGCCGTCTGGAGCGGCAGCGTCCTCTACGTGCTCTCCGAGCCGCTGCTGTTCCACGTCGAGGTGCGCACGCCGGCCGGCAACGACCACCGGCCCGAGGCCTCGGCCGTCGCCCGCCGCGTGCTGGCGCGCGTCGAGGGCTGACTACGCCAGCGTGAAGCGGGCGGCGAGCTGCTGCAGCGTCTCGGCGGTGCGGGCCAGCTCGGCCGCCGAGGCGGCGATCTCCTCGGTCGAGGCGCTCGTCTGCTGCGTCGAGGCGGAGACCTGCTCGGTCGCGGCCGAGGTCTCCTCCGCGATCGCCGCCACCGCGCGGATCTCGTCGCGCACGCGCCCGCCGGAGGACTCGATCAGGCGCACCGCCTGCTCGATCTCCGCGACGCGGCCGTGCACGTCCTCGACGCTCGCGCGGATGCGGCGGAAGCTCTCGCGCGCCTGACCGACCGTCTCGACGCCGGCCTGCGTGCGCGCGCCGCCCGCCTCGACGGCCGTCACGGCGCCGGCGGTGCCGCGACGGATCTCGTCGATCAGCTCGGCGATCGACCCGGCCGCCTGGCGCGACTCCTCCGCCAGCTTGCGCACCTCCTCCGCCACGACGGCGAAGCCGCGGCCCTGCTCGCCCGCCCGCGCCGCCTCGATCGCGGCGTTCAGCGCCAGCAGGTTCGTCTGCTCGGCGATCCCGCCGATCGTCTCCACGATCGAGCCGATCCGCTCCGACTTCGCGCCCAGCTCGCGGATCGCGACGGTCGCCTCCTGCGAGGAGCTGCGCACCTCCTCCATCGCGCCGGTCGCCTGCTCGACGGCGTCGGCGCCCTCCTGCGCGAGCGTGCGCGCCTGCTCGACGGCGGCGTTGGTCGCCTGCGCGCTGGCGGTCGAGCTGGCGACCGCCTCGAACACCTCTCTGTTGGCCGCGCGGGTCGTGCCGACGGTCGTCACCTGGCGCTCGGCGCCCTGCGCGACCTCGGCGATCGCGCCGGCGATCTCGTTGACGGCGCGGCCGGCCTCCTCGGAGGTCGACGCCATCTGGCGCGAGGCCGCCGAGACCTCCCCGGAGGTGCGCGTGATCTCGTCGAGCATCCCCGACAGCTGGCGGCGCATCGCCTCGTAGCTGACGACCGAGGAGCCGGCGCGCTCCAGCATCCCGTCGAAGATCTCCGCCAGCCGGCCGGCCTCGCGGCCCGGCGGTATGTCGAGCGGTGCCGTCGAGACGGCGGCGGCGTGCGTCAGGTCGCCGTCGGCCATCGCTCTGAGGCCGACGTCGAGCTGCGCGAGGTCGTGCCGCTCGAGGCTCTCCATCCGCGTCGTCAGCGCCTCCAGGCACGACTGCTCGCCGAGCGCGGCGCGCAGCTCGCTCGACATGTGGTCGAAGGCGTGGCCGAGCACGTCCTGGTCGGAGGCCGGTCTGACGCGCTCGGAGAGGTCGCCGCCGGCCATCTGGTCGGCGACGCCGGCGAGCCGCCGCAGGTAGGCGACCATCTCGCCGAAGGCGCCGGCCATCTGCCCCAGCTCGTCGCGCGAGCGGACCGGCACGTCGATGTCGAGGTCGCCGCGGCTGATCTGCTCCGCCGCCGCGGCCGCCTCGCGGATCGGGCGCGAGAGGCGCGCGGCGATCAGCCAGACGACGAGCGCGCACACGAGCAGCGCGATCAGGCCGCCGATCAGCAGCAGCGTCCGCAGCGAGTGGGCCTGCGCGAGGATCTCGTCCTTCGGCGCGACGGTGACGAAGCCCCAGCCGCCGGTCTTCACCGGGGCGGTGAACATCACGACCTGCTCACCCGTGCGCGGGTCGGTCGTCTCGATCCGCGCCCGTCTGCCGGCGGCGACCGCCGCCTGCACGCGCGCGAGGTCGGCGTTGCCGTTTCTCTCGCCCCACTCCGCCAGCGTCGTTCTGCCGATCAGCCTCGCGTTCGGGTGCGAGACGAACGTGCCGCTGGAGGAGACGACGAAGGCGTAGCCGCTGTCGAGGAATCTGACGCCGCCGATCGCTCTGTCGAGGTCGGTCAGCAGCATGTCGACCGAGGCCGAGCCGACGAATCTGCCGTCGTGCAGGACCGGCGAGGCGTAGGAGGTGATCAGCACGCCGTCGAACAGGTACGGCTCGACGACGCCGTCTCTGAGCGTGTCGCGCGGGAGCGTCCAGTAGGCCTCGTTCTCGTCGAGCACCGGGCTGAGCTGGATTCTGCCGGTGAGGCGGTCCCAGTACGGCGCGAAGCGGCCCTCGCTCGTGGAGGCCGGCGCGTCGCGGTTGGCGGCGTCGGCGCCGTCGAAGGCGTCTCTGACATAGGCGAGGTAGGCGCCGCCGATGCCGGGGTTGCGCTCCAGCATCTGCTTGAGCTGCGCGATCACCTCGGCGCGGTCGCCGGAGCGGTTGGTCGACCCGAGCGTCGCGATCGAGCGCGCCAGCGCCGCGTTCTCGCTCGCCTGCGCCTCGAAGGCGTTCGCCTCGCGCCCGGCCAGCTCGGCGGCGGTCTCGTAGACGGCCTCCTGCTGGGAGTCGGTCACGCGCTGCACGGCGATCAGCGTCAGCCCGCCGATCGCGAGCGCGACGACCGGCAGGATCGTGGCGAGCAGCTTGGCGCGAACCGAACGCGGGGCGACCTTCGAGAGACCTCTCATGGACGCGTTGATCGGCGGCGCAGGCGTTCGCTTGAACGCGCCGGCGCGGGTACTCAACACACTGAATCCGCGCCAATTCCTAACCGATTGCTAACACTGGGTGTGCGCCGGAGGATTGCGTAATCCACGTGGCGGAAATGGAAGCGTTGGAGTGTGACCTCCGTCGGAGGTACGGTGGTCGCGAGAGGTGCAGCATGTCGGTCCCACCACCCGTGAGGTTTGTATGAAGCTGTCGTTTTCGCGGCCAGTCGCACTCTTGGCCGCGCTCCTCCTGATCGCCTTCGCCGCGTTCGCCGCAGGCTGCGGCTCCGACGACGACGACGGCGGGAGCGCGTCGACCTCGGCGCCCGCCGCCAGCGCGCCGGCCGACGCCCCGGCCAGCGGCACGATCGCCGTCCCCGACGAGATCAGAAGCAAGGGCACGCTCGTGGTCGCGACCGACCCGACCTACGCCCCGAACGAGTTCGTCGACAGAGACGGCAGAACGATCGTCGGCATGGACATCGACCTGATCAACACGATCGCCGAGCACCTCGGCCTCAGAGCCGAGGTCCAGAAGGCGACCTTCGACGCGATCATCCCCGGCCTGGCGGCGAGAAGATACGACGTCGGCATCTCCTCGTTCACCGACACGAGAGAGCGCGAGCAGACGGTCGACTTCGTCACGTACTTCAGCGCCGGCACCTCCTTCTACGTCAGAAGAGGCGGCCCCGACATCGCGACGCTCGAGGACGTCTGCGGCGAGAAGGTCGCGGTCGAGAAGGGCACCACGCAGGCCGCCGACGTCAGAAGACAGAACGAGAGCTGCGACGAGCCCGCCGAGCTGCAGG
>DATIOB010000060.1:0-5140 GCA_035473605.1 Conexibacter sp. | reverse complement strand
GCCGGTCGAGATCGGCGATCCCTGCGGCGACCGCGACCTGCCCGACTCCGGCGGCCTCACCGGCTTCCTCCAGGATCGCGCGCTGGAGGTCGTCGACGCCGGCGCCTGCCGCCTCAGAGTGAGCCGCGAGGAGCTGGTGCTGGCGCTCGCCGACGAGCAGTCGGCGAGACGGTTCGAGGAGCGCCACGGCGTCGATCCGCGCTCGGTCACGAGCCTGCTCGGCGGTCTGCTGAACCCGTGAAATCGGCTGGCGCCGATTCCATTCGCGCAATCGCCCAGGGGGCGATTCCGCGGTGACCGCAGGACCGCGCCGCTGCCCGGCCGGTCGCACCGCTACATTGGCGAGCCGCCCGTGAGCCTCTCCGTCCAACTCGGCCTGCTGCTCTCGCTCGCGACCGCGCTCGCGAGCGTCCTCGGCTTCCTCTACAAGCACCGCGGCGCGCAGCTGGCGCCCGAGGTCGACTGGAAGCGGCCGCTGCACAGCACGATCGTCCTGTTCAGATCGGGCTGGTACACGATCGGCGTCGTCGTCGCGCTCGGCGGCTGGTTCTTCCACGTCGGCGCGCTGGCGCTGGCGCCGATCACGCTCGTGCAGTCGGTGATCGCCGGCGGGCTCGTCTTCCTGACGGTCGCCGCCGACAAGCTGTTCGGCCAGCGCGTGACGCGGCGCGAATGGCTCGGCGTCGGGCTGATGGCGGCCGGTCTCGCCTTCCTCGCCGCGACGATGGAGGGCGGCGGCGACGAGGCCCACTCCGACTACGCGACCGGGACGCTGCTGCTGTACGTCGGCGCGCTGTCGCTCGCGGGCACGCTCGCGGCCGTCGTCGCGGCGCGCTCGCAGGGGAGAGCGGCCGTCGCCGCACAGCCGGGAGCGGCGAGATCGCCCCACGCCAACCGCGTCGCCGCCGGCTTCGCGCTCTCCGCCGGCCTGCTGTGGGCCGCGTCCGACACGTCGATCAAGGCGCTCAGCGGCCATCTCGACCACGACGGCTTCCTGCTGACCGTCTTGCACCCGCTCAGCCTCGTGATCCTGATCGCGTCGCTGGCTGGGCTGCTGGTGTCGGCGAAGTCGCTCCAGCTCGGCGACGCGGTGCCCGTGATCGCAGTGACGAGCGCCGCTGCCAATCTGACGACGATCGCCTCCGGCCCGATCGTCTTCGGCGAGCCGATGCCCGACGACGCGCTCGGTGTCGCGGTGCGGCTGCTCGCCTTCGCGCTCGTGATCGTCGCGGCGGCGCTGACGCCGCCGCCGGCCCCTGTCCTGGAGGACGAGGCGACCGTCACGGAGACGCCCGCACCGGTCTAGCATCCCGGAAGCAGGGAACGCTCCACCTCTCTCACCAGATGGCCCAACGTCGCCTCCACGGCCTCGAGCGCGTGCTCGGGGTCAACGCTCTCTTCTCGACGGCCTACGGCAACGTCGGCTCGTCGATCTACTACGCGCTGGGCCTCGTCGCGTCGTTCGCGCTCGGCCTGACGCCGATCGTCTTCGTGATCGCGGGCGTGATCTTCTTCCTGACCGCCTCGACCTACGCCGAGGCGACCGCGATGTACCCGGAGGCGGGCGGCTCCTCCAGCTTCGCGCGCCGCGCCTTCAACGAGTTCTGGTCGTTCTTCGCCGCGTGGGGCCAGATGCTCAACTACACGATCACGATCTCGATCTCGGCCTTCTTCGTGCCGCACTACATCGGATCGCTGTTCTGGGAGCCGCTGCGCCACGCCCCCGGCGACGTGATCGGCGGCTGCGTCGTCGTCGCGATCCTCGCCGCGATCAACGTCTTCGGCGCGAAGGAGACCGCCGGCCTCAACATCACGCTCGCCGTCGTCGACTTCGCCACGCAGCTGCTGCTGGTCGCGCTCGGGCTCGTGCTCGTCTTCAGTCCCGAGACGCTGATCGACAACGTCCAGTGGGGGATCGCCCCGACATGGGACAAGTTCATCGTTGCGATCCCGGTCGCGATGATCGCCTACACCGGCATCGAGACGATCTCGAACATGGCCGAGGAGGCGAAGGACGAGAGAAGATCGATCCCGAAGGCGATCAACCGCGTCGTGATCGCCGTCTTCGCGATCTACGCGCTGCTGCCGGCGATCGCGCTGTCGGCGCTGCCGGTCAGCTGCGACGCCGACGGGAAGTGCACGACGCTGCTCGGCCTGCCGGAGGACGAAGGCGGCTTCGCCGGCGACCCGGTGCTGGGGATCGTCGAGCACATGAACCTCGGCCCGCTGCAGCACGGCGCCGAGATCTACGTCGGCCTGCTGGCGGCGACGATCCTCTTTCTCGCGACCAACGCCGGCATCATCGGCGTCTCGCGCCTGACCTACTCGATGGGCGTCCACCGCCAGCTGCCGGACAAGCTGCGCGAGCTGCACCCGAAGTTCCGCACCCCGTGGATCGGGATCATCCTCTTCTCGGTCGTCGCCTGCATCGCGATGATCCCCGGCCAGGCAGGCTTCCTCGGCAACCTCTACGCCTTCGGCGCGATGCTGTCGTTCACGATCGCGCACGCCGCCGTCGTGCGATTGCGGATCAAGTATCCGGACGCCGAGCGGCCCTACCGCGGCCCCTTCAACCTCAGATGGCGCGGCAGGGACATCCCGCTGTTCGCCGTCTTCGGCGGCATGTTCACGGCGCTGTCGTGGTGCGTCGTGACGGCGCTCTACGTCGACGTCGCGATCGTCGGCCTGACATGGCTGGCGATCGGCATCGGCGTCTTCGTCCTCTTCCGCCGTCACCAGGGGCTCGACCTCACGACGACGACGCGCGTCGCGGTCCCCAAGCCGGTGATCGACCACGAGGCCGAGTACGAGTCGGTGCTGGTCGCCTTCGACGAGCGCGAGTACGTTTCCGACGTGCTCGCGACCGCCATCAAGCTGGCCGCGCGCAGACACCGCGGCATCCACGTGATCGTGACGATCACGGTCCCCGCGACGAGCCCGATCAACGCCGCGATGCCCGAGCAGGAGCTGGCGGCGCAGTCGATCATCGAGCAGGCGAAGATGCAGGGCGGCCGCCGCGTCACCGGCCACTGGGAGAAGGTCCGCCCGGGCCAGGCCGGCCGCCGCGTCGTCGACGAGGCGAAGGCGATCCAGGCGCGCGCGATCGTGATGCCGCTGCCGGTGCGCGCCGGCGGCGGGTCGATCTTCGGCCGCACGCTGGAGACCGTCCTCGCCGAACGGCCCTGCCGCGTGATCATCGAGTCCGGCCGCGGCAGACGCCGCGCCGCCACGCGCGACGCGGCGAAGGCGGTCTGAGCCGATGCCGGCGCCGCGCAACATCCACCGCACGACGACGCAGGCGATGTCGGCGATCATGGTCGTGCTCGGGATCCTGCTGCTCGTGCGCACGATCGCCGAAGGCGGCGGGGTCGCCTCGCTCGGCGTGATCCTCGGCGTGCTGTTCGTCGCCGCCGGGGCCGGCCGCTTCGCGCTGGCGCGGAAGGGGCGGTGATGGAGCGGCACGCCGCCACCACGTCCGCCGAGGGGTCGCGCTCGCTCAGCTCGCGCGCGCTGTTCGCGCTCGTCTACACGACCTCGGTCAGCTCGGTCTACTTCGCGCTCGGCGTCGTCGCGCACCGCGCGCTGGGATTGACGCCGGTCGTCTTCCTCGTCGCCGGCCTCTTCTTCGCGCTCAGCTCGATGACGTACGTCGAGGGCGCGGCGCTGCACCGCGAGCGCGGCGGCTCGTCGGTCTTCGCGCGCTACGCCTTCAACGAGCTGGTCAGCTTCGTCGCCGGCTGGTCGATCCTGCTCGACTACTCGATCCTGATCGCCGTCACGGCCTTCACGACGACCAACTACATGGCCGAGTTCTGGGATCCGCTCGGCCACGGGGCGCTGGAGGTCGTCGTCGCGATCGCGATCATCGCCGCGGTCGCCGTCTGGAACGTCAGCGGCGTCACCATCCGCCAGCTGCAGCGGCAGGTGCTCGTCGCCGTCGCCGACCTCGGCGTGCAGCTGCTGGTGATCGTGCTCGGGCTGATCCTCGTCGTCGACCCCAGCGCCGCGCTCGACACGATCGAGCTCGGCAGCTCGCCGGCGTGGGACGACGTCGTCTTCGCGCTGACGATCGCGACGATCGCCTTCACCGGCCTGGAGGCGGCCGCCAGCCTCGCGGGCGAGGCGAGCGGCGTCAGCCGCAAGGGGCTCAAGCAGCTCGTCGGGCCCGGCTCGACCTCGATCGTGCTCGTCTACGTCGGGATCGCCGTCGTCGCCGTCAGCGCGCTGCCGGTCGCCGACGGCGCCGACGCCTTCACGACGCGCGACATCGAGGCGCCGCTGCTGGGGATCACCGACGCGTTCGACCCGACGTGGCTGTCGAACGTGCTGCAGCCGCTCGTCGCGCTCGCCGCCGTGACTGCCCTGATCGCCGCCTGCAACGGCGCGATGCTCGGGACCTCGCGGCTCTCCTACGCGCTCGCGACCAACCGCCAGATCCCCAGCCGGCTGGGGCGGCTGCACGCGAGGTTCGGCACGCCGTACGTGCTGATCGCGCTCGCCGCGCTGATCGCCGCCGCGCTCGTGATCCCGGCCGACCTCGACTTCCTCGTCGGGATCTACGCCGTCGGCGCGCTGATCGCCTTCACGATCGCCCACCTCGCGATCGTCAAGCTGCGCTTCAAGGAGCCCGACCGGCCGCGCCCCTACAGCGTCCCGTTCAACATCCGCTGGAAGGGGACGCCGGTGCCGCTGCCGGCGCTGCTCGGCGCCTTCCTGTCGGCGGCCGGCTGGCTCAGCGTGCTGGTGCTGCACACCGGCGCGCGCTACGTCGGCCTCGCCTGGCTGATCGGCGGGCTCGTGCTCTACGTCGTCTATCGCCGCGCCGACGGCAACTCGCTCTTCACGCGCGTGACGATCCCCGAGAAGGCGCTGATGCACGAGAAGCGCGACCGCGAGGACTTCGGCTCGATCCTCGTGCCGATCTTCGGCAAGCCGCTCGACGACGACATCATGCAGACCGCCGGCCGGCTCGCCGGCACCGTCAGCGACGACCTCGACGAGGACGGCGCGGTGATCGAGGCGATCTGGGTCTTCGAGGTGCCGATGGCGCTGCCGATCGACGCGCGCCTGCCGCCGGCCCAGATCAGACGGGCGCAGGACGCCCTGCGGCGCGCGAAGGCGGTCGGCGAGGAGTACGAGG
>DATIOB010000059.1:0-7405 GCA_035473605.1 Conexibacter sp. | reverse complement strand
GACACGCCGGAGAACAGAAGATTCGTCGAGGCGTTCAGAGCGAGATACGGCGCCGACCGCGTCACCTCCGACCCGATGGAGGCCGGCTACGTGCAGGTCCACATCTGGGCGCTGGCGGCCGAGAAGGCCGGCTCGACCGATCCCGAGAAGGTCAAGGAGGCCGCGAGAGGGCTGACGTTCGACGCGCCCGAGGGCAGAGTCAGAGTCGACGACGTCAACCAGCACCTCTACAAGACCGCCCGCATCGGCGTCGTCGAGCCGGACGGCCAGATCAGAGAGGTGTGGGCCTCCGACGGGCCGGTCGCGCCCGATCCGTACCTCAGAACCTACGACTGGGCCGACGGGCTCTAGGAGGGGCGGCTCGCCGTGGACGTGTTCCTCTCACAGCTGTTCATCGGCCTGAGCGTCGCGTCGGTCCTGCTGCTGGTCGCACTGGGACTGACGTTCACCTTCGGGCAGATGAACGTCATCAACATGGCCCACGGCGAGTTCGTGATGGCCGGCGCCTACACGGTCTACGTGCTGCAGACGTCGGTCTTCTCGGCGAGCATGGTGACGCTGGCCTTCGGGCTGGCGTTGCCGCTCGCCTTCCTCGTCGGCGGCGTGCTCGGGCTGATCCTCGAGTTCACCCTGATCAGACGGCTGCACGGGCGGCCGCTCGACACGCTGCTGGTGACGTGGGGCGTCTCGCTGATCCTGCAGCAGGTCGCGCGCGACATCTTCGGCGCGCCGAACGTGCAGGTGAAGGCGCCGCCGTTCCTCGACGGCGGCATCACGCTCGCCGGCGTCTCGATGCCGTACACGCGGCTCTTCATCATCGGCCTCGTCGTCGTCGCGCTCGTGGCGATCTGGCTCTACCTCTCGAAGCTGCCGGCCGGGCGGCGGATGCGCGCCGTGGTGCAGAACCGCGACCTCGCCTCCGCCAGCGGCGTGCGCACGCCGCGCGTCGACCGCCTCACCTTCTTCATCGGCTCCGGGCTGGCCGGCGTCGCCGGCGTCGCCGTGACGTTGCTCGGCTCGATCGGGCCGACGCTCGGGACCAACTACATCATCGACGCCTTCCTCGTCGTGATCGTCGGCGGCCTCGGCCAGCTGCGCGGCGCGATCATCGCCGCGATCGCGCTCGGCGTCGCCAACGCCTACCTCGAGTACTGGACCGACGCCTCGCTGGCGAAGGCCGCGGTCTTCGGGCTGATCGTCGTCTTCCTGCAGTTCCGCCCGCAGGGCCTGGTCGTGACACGGCGCCGGGGGCTCGCATGAGCACGCTTCAGAAGCTCTTCCCCTCCAGAAGCGGCCGCGCCGCCTTCCTCGTCCGCTTCACGCTCGCCGCCGCGACGCTGCTGCTGGTCGCGCCGGCGCTGCTGAACGACTTCCGCCTCGGGCTGCTGGCGAGATACCTCTGCCTCGCGATCATCGCGGTCGGGATCGGCCTCGCGTGGGGCCAGGGCGGCATGCTCGTGCTCGGCCAGGGGCTGTTCTTCGGCCTCGGCGGCTACGCGATGGGCATGCACATGAAGCTCGAGGAGGCGGCGGCGCAGAACCTCGACGTGCCCGACTTCATGAGCTGGAGCGGCGTCGAGTCGCTGCCGGCGCTGTGGAAGCCGTTCGAGAGCGCGGCCTTCGCGATCGCCGCCTGCGTGCTGATCCCGATGGTCGTCGCCGCGCTGCTCGGGACGCTGATCTTCCGCCAGCGCGTGCGCGGCGCCTACTTCGCGATCCTCTCGCAGGCGATGGCGGCCGCCTTCGTGATCGTGCTGATCGGCCAGCAGGGGCTGACCGGCGGCACCAACGGCCTGACGAACTTCCAGAGCTTCTTCGGGCTGAGACTGGCCGACCCGGCCGACAAGCGCACGCTCTACCTGCTCGTCGTCGTCGTCTTCCTCGTCGTCTTCCTGATCGCGCGCCAGCTCGTGCGCAGCCGCTACGGCAAGGTGCTGATCGCCTGCCGCGACGCCGAGGACCGCGTCCGCTTCCTCGGTTACGACCCGACGCTCGTGAAGGTCGTCGCCTACGCGGCGGCGGCCGGCATGGCGGGGCTGGCGGGCGCGCTCTACGTCCCGGTCGTCGGGATCATGTCGCCCGCGCTGCTCGGCGTCGTGCCCTCGATCGAGATGGTGATCTGGGTCGCGCTCGGCGGCCGCACCGTGCTCGCCTGGGCGGCGGCCGGCGCGATCATCGTCTCGTGGGCGAGAACCGACCTGTCGGAGCGCTTCCCGTCCGGCTGGCTGTACGCGCAGGGCGCCCTCTTCATCCTCGTGATCGCGTTCGCGCCGAAGGGGTTGGCCGGCGTCTCGGAGGGGCTGCAGGCGCACGCGCGCAGACTGTGGGCGCGGCGCGGCGGCGGCGGCGTGCGCGAGCAGGAGCCGGCCGAGAAGAGAGTCGAGGTTGCCGCATGAGCGACGCCCTGCTGACCGTCCGCGGGCTGAAGGTCGTCTTCGACGGCTTCCACGCGATCGACGGGCTCGACCTGACCGTCGAGCGCAACGAGATCCGCTTCCTGATCGGCCCCAACGGCGCCGGCAAGACGACGCTCGTCGACGCGATCACCGGGCTCGTCAAGCCGGCCGAGGGCTCGATCCTGTTCGAGGGCAGCGAGCTGGTGGGACGGCGCGAGCACCAGATCGTGCGCAGCGGCGTCGGCCGCACCTTCCAGACGCCGACCGTCTTCGAGCAGCTCAGCGTGCTGGAGAACGTCGACGTCGCGGCCAGCTTCCGGCTGGCGCTGCCGAAGCTGCTGCGCGCCCGCCGCGGGACGACGCCGGCGGTCACCGCGGCGCTGGAGGCGGTCGGCCTCGACGCGCTCGCCGACGCGCCGGCCGGCACGCTCTCGCACGGCCAGCGGCAGTGGCTGGAGGTCGCGATGGTGCTCTGCCAGGGACCGCGGCTGCTGCTGCTCGACGAGCCGGTCGCCGGCATGACCGGCGAGGAGCGGACGCGCACCGGCGAGCTGATCCAGCGGATCGCCGGCGAGGGCACGACCGTGCTGGTGATCGAGCACGACATGGACTTCGTGCGCCGCTTCGCGACGCGCGTGACGGTGATGCACGAGGGTCGGATCCTGACCGAGGGGACGGTGAGCGAGGTGCAGCAGGACGAGACGGTGCGCGAGGTCTACCTCGGGCGCCCGCGCGACGCGCGCGGGGCCGGCACGACGGAGGTGGTCGCGTGAGCGCGGCGACCGCGGCCCCGGTCGCGGCGACCACTGACGGGCTGCGGGAGGACGACCTCCTGCGCGTCGAGGCGGTCGACGGCGGGCACGGCTCGACCGCGGTCCTCTTCGGCGTCTCGCTCGGCGTCCCGCGCAACGGGCTCTGCTGCCTGATGGGCCGCAACGGCGTCGGCAAGTCGACGGTGCTGCAGACGGTCGTCGGGCTGCTGAAGGCCAGACGCGGGCGCGTACTGTTCGACGGCGAGGACATCACGAAGCTGCGGCCGTACGACCGCGCGCGGGCGGGGATCGCATTCGTGCCGCAGGGGCGCGACTGCTTCCCGCAGCTGACGGTGATGGAGAACATGCGCGTCGTGCAGGAGGCGCGACGGGACCTGCCGCGCTCGGGGATCGACGACGCGCTCGACCTCTTCCCGCGCCTGAAGGAGCTGCTCGACCGCCCCGCCGGCTTCCTCAGCGGCGGGCAGATGCAACAGCTCGCGATCGCGCGGGCGCTCGTGACGCAGCCGAAGCTGCTGCTGCTCGACGAGCCGACCGAGGGGATCCAGCCGTCGATCATCCTCGAGATCGAGGACGCGATCGCCGAGCTGAAGCGGACTGCCGGGCTGTCGATCCTGCTCGTCGAGCAGTACGTCGACTTCGCGCTGCGGCTGGCCGAGCGCTACGCGGTGATGGACGGCGGCCGCGTCGTCGACGCCGGCGACACGGCGGGGCTCGAGGACGGCCACGTGCGCCGGCTGCTGGCCGTATGAAGCTGCCGCCCTCAGACGTCGAGAAGCTGCTGCTGTCGGTCGCGGGGATGGTCGCGCGCGACCGCCGCGAGCGCGGCGTGCGGCTCAACCACCCCGAGGCCGTCGCGCTGCTGTCGTGCTGGGTGCTGGAGCGGGCGCGCGACGGCGACGCGACCGTCGAGCAGCTGATGGCCGACGGCCGCCACGTGCTCGCGCCGGAGGAGCTGATGGAGGGCGTCGCCGAGCTGCTCGACGAGATCCAGGTCGAGGCGACCTTCCCCGATGGGCGCAAGCTGGTGACGATCCATCAGCCTGTTGCGGCGTCCGGCGCGGGCGGCGTCGTTCCCGGCGAGGTGGTCGTCGGCAGCGGCGGTCCGGTCGAGCTGGCCGAGGGACGCGAGCGGCGCACGCTCGACGTCGTCAACGACGGCGACCGGCCGGTCCAGGTCGGCTCGCACTTCCACTTCGCCGACGCCAACGCGGCGCTGCGCTTCGATCGCGTCGCCGCCGCGGGCTTCCGCCTCGACGTGCCGGCCGGCACGTCGGTGCGGTTCGAGCCGGGCGTCGCGCGCAGCGTCGGGCTCGTCGCGCTCGGCGGGCCGCAGGTCGTCGCGGGGTTGCAGATCTCATGACCGCGCTCTCGCGCGAGCGCTACGCGCAGCTGTACGGGCCGACCGTCGGCGACCGCGTGCGGCTGGCCGACACCGACCTCTGGATCAGCCCCGAGGAGGACTGGTGCCGCGGCGGCGACGAGGCCGTCTTCGGCGGCGGCAAGACGATCCGCGAGTCGATGGCGCAGGGCTCGACGACGCGTGCGCAGGGCGCCCCGGACGTCGTCATCACGAACGTGCTCGTGCTCGACCACTGGGGGATCGTGAAGGCCGACGTGGGGATTCGCGACGGGCGGATCGCCGCGCTCGGCAAGGCCGGCAACCCCGACACGATGGACGGCATCCATCCCGCGCTGCGGATCGGGCCGTCGACCGACGTGATCGCCGGCGAGGGCCGCATCCTCACCGCCGGCGGCGTCGACTGCCACGTCCACTTCATCGCCCCGACGATCGCGACCGAGGCGCTCGCCGCCGGCATCACGACGCTGATCGGCGGCGGCACCGGCCCCAGCGAGGGGACGCGCGCGACGACCTGCACGCCGAGCGCGCCGGCCTTCGAGCTGATGCACCGCGCGCTCGACGACGTCGCCGTCAACGTGCTGCTGCTCGGCAAGGGCAACACCGTCAGCGCGGCCGGCTTGGAGGAGCAGGTGCTGGCCGGCGCCGGCGGGATGAAGCTGCACGAGGACTGGGGCTCGACGCCGGCCGCGATCGACGCCTGCCTGACCGCCGCCGAGCGCTGGGAGATCCAGGTCGCGATCCACACCGACACGCTCAACGAGGCCGGCTTCCTCGAGTCGACGGTCGCGGCGATCGGCGGGCGCACGATCCACAGCTTCCACACCGAGGGCGCCGGCGGCGGCCACGCGCCCGACATCATCGCGATCGCCGCGCACCCCAACGTCCTCCCCTCCTCGACCAACCCGACCCGCCCGCACACGGTCAACACGGTCGCCGAGCACCAGGACATGCTGATCGTCTGCCACCACCTCAACCCGCGCGTGCCGGAGGACCTCGCCTTCGCCGAGTCGCGCATCCGCGCGACGACGATCGCCGCCGAGGACCTGCTCCACGACCTCGGCGCGATCTCGATGATCGGCTCCGACGCGCAGGCGATGGGGCGCGTCGGCGAGACGATCGTGCGCACGTGGCAGACCGCGCACGCGGCGAAGGCGCGGTGGGGGTCGGGCGCGGGCGGCGGGCCGCTCGGCGCGGCCGACAACGCGCGTGCCAAGCGTTACGTCGCGAAGTACACGATCTGCCCGGCGGTCGCGCACGGGATCGACGGGCAGATCGGCTCGGTCGAGGTCGGCAAGCTCGCCGACCTGGTGCTGTGGGATCCGGCCTTCTTCGCGATCCGGCCGCGGCTGGTGATCAAGGGCGGTGCGATCGCGTGGGCGCCGATCGGCGACGCCAACGCCTCGATCCCGACGCCGCAGCCGGTGCTGTCGCGGCCGATGTTCGGCGCCGCCGTCTCGGCCGCCCCCCGCACCTCGCTGGCGTTCGTCGCGCCGGCGGCGCTGGAGGACGGGCTGGCCGGGCGGTTGGGGTTGCGGCGCGAGCTCGTCGCCGTCGCCGACACGCGCGGCCTCTCGAAGGCCGACATGCCGAACAACGACGCCCTGCCGGAGATCGCGGTGGATCCGGAGACGTTCGTCGTGACCGTCGACGGCGATCCGGTCACTCCCGCGCCCGCCGCCGCCCTCCCGCTCGCCCAGCGCTACGCGTTCTTCTGATGTCCGTCCTCGCGCTCTTGCTGGCCGACTCGCGCACGCCGACGGGCGGCTACGCCCACTCGGCGGGGCTGGAGCCGGCCGTCGCCGCGGGACTGCGCGGCGCCGCGGTGCCGGCGTTCCTGTCGGCGCGGTTGGAGACTGTCGCGTTCGTCGATGCGAGCTTCGCGGCGGCGGCCGTCGGCGCGGATCTCGCCGCGCTGCTCGCGCTCGACGACGAGCTGGCGGCGCGGACGCCGGTGGCGCCGCAGCGGGCGGCGGCGCGCTCGCTCGGGCGGGCGCTGCTGCGGATCGCGGCGCGGCTGGCGCCGGGTGACGCGCTGCTCGCCGTCTACGCCGAAGCCAGCGTATGGACGCCGCGGCCGGTCGTCTTCGGCGCGCTGGCCGGCGCGACCGGGCTGACGCCGCTGGAGGCGGCGCGGCTGTCGCTCTACGAGGACGCCGCCGGGGTCGCCGCGGCGGCCGTGAAGCTGCTGCCGCTCGACGCGGCGGAGACGACGGCGTGGGTGGCCGCGCTGGCGCCGCGGATCGAGGCGCTGGCGGCGGAGGCGGCGCGCGCTGCCTCCGCCGCGCGCCAGCCCGGCGCGGCGCCACGCGACGACGACGCGGCCGCGCTGCCAGCCACCTCCACCCCACTGCTCGACCTGCGCGCGCTCACGCACGAACGATCCGACGGGAGGCTCTTTGTCAGCTGAGATCACATACGGGACGACCCGCGCCGACGGGCCGCCGCGCGCGCGACGGGCGCTTCGCGTCGGCATCGGCGGACCAGTCGGGACCGGCAAGTCGTCGCTGATCGCCGCGCTCTGCCGCCGCCTCGGCGGCGAGCTGCAGCTCGGCGTCGTGACGAACGACATCTACACGACTGAGGACGCGATCTTCCTGCGCGGCCAAGGCGTGCTGCCGGCCGAGCGGATCGTCGCGGTGCAGACCGGCTGCTGCCCGCACACCGCGATCCGCGACGACGTCTCGGCGAACCTGGAGGCGGTCGAGGAGCTGGAGCGGGCGCACGGCCCGCTCGCGGTCGTCTTCGTCGAGTCGGGCGGCGAAAACCTGACCGCCGCGTTCAGCCCGGCGCTCGCCGACACGCAGATCTTCGTGCTCGACACCGCCGGCGGCGACGACGTGCCGCGCAAGGGCGGCCCGGGCGTCGCCCGCTCC
>DATIOB010000058.1:0-2481 GCA_035473605.1 Conexibacter sp. | reverse complement strand
GCTGGAAGCAGGTCGCGAGCGGCACGACCGGCGACGGCGCCGCCGAGCTGATCGCGACGCTGCCGGCCGGCAGACAGCGGCTGCGCGTCGTCGGCAGCGTCGGCGCGCAGCGCTTCGAGTCGCCGCCGGTGAGCGCGCGGGTGCGCCGCGACGACGGGCCGCGCGCGACCTCGGCCGCCTCCGACGGCGGCTGGAGCGGCACGCAGCGCAAGCCGGTCAGATTCCGCGTCACCGACGGCGGCCGGCTGCTGCGCGACTTCCGCGCGAACGTGACGATGGTCTGCCCGACGGTGCCGGCGCCGGGGAGCGTCGGCGGCCAGATCACGACGCAGGCCGGCGTCGCCCTCTTCGCGCGGGCGCGGATCGCGCCCGACGGCAGCTTCCACGGCGTCGCCGCGCGCGCCGGAACGGCCGTGCTCGTGCGCGGCCGCCTGCGCGGCCGCGCGCTCAGCGGCGGCGTCGCCAGACTCAGCGTCGGCGCCTGCAGCGGGACCCTGAGCTTCGGCGCCCGGCGCGGCTGAGCGCGCGCCGGGCGACCGCCTGGCTCAGTGCCCCTCGTGCCCTCTCGGGTGGTGCATCCCGGCCATCGGCGGCGGCGACGGTCTGTCGCCGGGGCCGAGCACCTGGATCGTCTGCATCATGCCCGCGTCCTCGTGGCCGAGGATGTGGCAGTGGAAGACGAAGTGGCCGGCGTAGTCCTGGTAGCTGTTGCGCACCACGACGCGGCCGCCGTCCTTTCTGATCGTCACGACGTCCTGCAGGCCTCTGGCGCGGTACGGCTTGCCGTCGACGCTCATCACCTGGAAGTCGTTGACGTGGATGTGGAACGGGTGGTCCTCGTCCGATCTGTTGATCAGCGTCCACTCCTCGACCGTCCCGAGCTTCGGCGTGATGCCGATCTTCTCCGGGTCGAAGACTCTGCCGTTGATCAGCGCCGTGAACGTTCTGCCGGTGCCGAAGGAGAAGACGAACGTGCGTCTTCTGGCGATCTTCGCGTCGTCGAGTCTGACCGTCTTGCTCGGCAGCGTCTCGGGGATTCTCAGCGTCGGCTCGGCGGCCGGGCCGGTCACCGTCAGCTCGGCCAGCTCGACCGTCGGCAGCGGCGCGAAGCCCTCGTATCTGAACGCCTTGATCTTGTATCTGCCGGGCTTGCCGCCCTGCACGAGCACGTCGAAGCGCTTGCCGGGCGGCAGCAGCAGCCGGGTCCGTCTCTCGACCTCCCAGACCGGCGAGCCGTCTTCGGCGATGACGGCCAGCGAATGGCCCGCGAGCGAGATGTCGTAGAAGATGTCCGGGCCGATGTTGGCCAGGCGCCACAGCTGCGTCTCGCCTGATCTGAGCGTCAGCTTCGGTCTCAGCAGACCGTTGATCAGCCGCGGGCTCTCTCTGGGCGGGCTGACCTCGTTGCCGAGCGTCGCGACCTGGTCCGGTCTGACGAGCTGGAGGTTGCGGATCGCGAGCTGCTGCTCGGGCACCTCGCGCAGCTCCTGCGGCAGCAGGTCCTTGAGGCCCTCGACGACGATCAGGCCGGAGAGGCCGCCCATCAGCTGGCCCTCGGAGAGGCCGTGGAAGTGGACGTGGTACCAGAAGGTCCCGGGCTCGTGGTCGTTCGGCAGCACGACGACCGACTTGACCGTTCTGCCCGGCTCGAAGGTGCGGAAGACGTTGTCCGACAGCCCTCTCGGCGAGACGTGCAGGCCGTGGTAGTGGATGTTCGTCTGCGCTCTGGTGCCGTTGTGGATCGTCGCGCGGATCGTGTCGCCCGGTCTGACGACGAGCGTCGGGCCGACGAACTGGCCGTTGAACGGCTGCGCGGTGACCGGCGAGCCGGAGACCATGATGCGGCCCATTCTGGCCGTCAGGTCGACGTTCAGCACGCCGCCTCTGCTGCGCAGCTGCTGCGGATCTCTGAGCGCCAGCCCGCGCTTCGGTCTCCACGACGCGACGCGCGCGGGCGTTCTCTGCGCGGCGGCCTGCGCGCGCTCGGTGCGGTCGTCGCCACCCGGCCCGAGGCCGACGAAGACGGCGACGCCGGCCACCGTGGCGAGCGCGCTCGCCACGACGGGCAGCCGGGAACCTCCAGACAACTTCCGCACGCAATCCTCCAGATCGATGGCCGTCCTCCCGGTCATCGACCAGACAGGCGGCGTTTCAAGCGCGAAGTGTGCCTGGTCGCGCGGCGGCCGGCGGCGATCCTGTCGCCATTTGCAGCCGAATCCTGGTGTATAAGGAGCATATGAGTGGAAAACTGCTGGCGCTCGTGATCGTGCTCGGGGTCCTGGCCGCCTTCCTGATCGGGATCTTCCTCGCCTCGCTCGGGCCGGACAGCTTCTCGCCCGAGAACTCGTTCGTGACGGTGGCGTTCCGCTAGCCGACGGAGGGATCGGGGAAGATCCCGCTGGATGGTCCCCGCCGAGTCGCACCGCGAGCTGTTCGGTCGCGCGCAGGAGCTTGCCGTTCTCGCCGAGCTGGTCGCGGGCG
>DATIOB010000057.1:0-2276 GCA_035473605.1 Conexibacter sp. | reverse complement strand
GCGGGCCGGCATCAGCGTCTGCCCGCGCGCGTGACGGCGGCGGCGGCGCTGATCGTGACGGCGCGGGTGGCGATGCGGACGTTGCCGGCCGCGTCCTTCGCCTGCACCGAGAGACGGGCGCGCAGCTGCGCCGGGCGGCCGCGGCGGCGGGCCGCTCTCAGCGCCGCCTCGATCCGCTTCGCCTCCTTCGCGGCCGGCTTCAGCCGCAGCTGACGTCTGCCGGCGGCGACCGTGACCGTCGCGCGCGCCAGCACGACCTCGACGGGACGCGGGTCTGAGCCGCGCTTGCCGGGCGTCGTCGCCAGCGCCGAGGTGCGCAGCACGACGGTCAGTGTCGCCGCCTCGCCGACGTCGGCCGTGACGGCGAGGCCCGTTCTGCGCAGCGTCGCGAGCGGCAGGCGGCCGCTCGCCGCGATCGTCAGCCCGGGGGCGTCGACGTCTTCGACGGTCGCCGGCTGCGGCGTGCGCGGCGGCTGGCCCGGACGCGGGTTCGGCACGCGCGGCGGCCGCTCCTGCGGCGGCAGCGGGGTGGGCGGCTGCTCGTCGACCGGAGGGTCGACCGGCGGCTGCTCGCCCGGATCCTCTCTGCCCGGGTTCTCTCTGCCGGGATCGACCGGCGCCGGGCGGAAGGGGCCGGTCACCTCGTAGACGACGCCGGCTCTGTCGTGACCGCGCTGGGAGGAGAAGTACATCCGCTCGCCGTCGGGCGAGAAGATCACGCCGGCGAACTCGGAGTCTCTGTGGATCTCGCCGTCGGCGCCGGAGGTGCGCAGGAACGGCGCGATCACGCGCTCCGGCGTCACCATCACGATGTCGAACTCGCTCTCGCCGTTGTCCTCGCAGACGAAGAGGTCGCCGGAGCGCGCGACGGTGAGGTTGTCCGGTCCCTGCAGGAAGGCGCCGTTGCCGCTGGTGGCGGGGTCGTAGAGCTTCTCCAGCGTCCGCGTCGCCGTGTCGTAGGACCACAGCGAGTCGTCGCCCTTCGTCGTGAAGTAGACGAAGCCGCTGTCGAACCAGATCCCCTCGCCGCCGGCGAACCTGGTCGCGCTCGGGACCTGTCTGCGGGTCGGGATCAGCACGGCGAGCGGGTCGGGGACGGCGCGCCAGCTGACGCGGTTGCTCGCGTTCACCGCGGCGACTTCGAGCAGGCCGCTGGTGAGGTCGGGATAGGCGTCCGGGGTGAAGCGGTAGAAGCAGCCGTCGCCCTCGTCCTCAGTCATGTAGAGCCGCTTCTGAGCTGGGTCGACGGCGACCGCCTCGTGGTTGAACGTCCCCATCGCCGGCCGCATCACCGCGTCGTCCTCGCCGAGCGGGTCGCACTCCCAGACCTGACCGCCGGCGTACTCCTCGCAGGTCAGCCAGGTGCCCCACGGCGTGCGGCCGCCGGCGCAGTTGGAGGAGGTGCCGCCGCAGATGCGGTAGGCGCTTCTGACGTCGCCCTGCGCGTCGAAGTGCAGCGCCGAGGCGCCGCCGCCCGCGAGCGACAGCGTCTCCGAGTTGGAGACCAGCACCCAGCTGCCGTCCGGCTGCGCGAAGGTCGCCTGGCCGTCGGAGGCGGTGTGCCAGGTGTAGCCGGTGCCGGGGACCGGCAGGCCGCCGCGCGCCAGCTCGCGCGATCTGAAGCCTGGCGGCAGCATCAGCCCGTTGGCGTCGGGCGGCTGGAGCGGGCCGTAGGGGCCGTCGCCGACGGTCGCGGGCGCGGCGAGCGCCGCGCGCCAGAACGAGGGGCCGAGCGCGAGGATGCCCGCGGCGGCGGCACCGCCCGCGAGGAAGTCTCGACGACGAATCGCAGTCATGCGCCGCATTAAGCGCGGGCGCGTTTCACCGGCCTGTTACTTGTGCGTGAAGCGCGTGAGTGAAAGCGGTGAACGCGGGTTGCGAACGTCGATGCGCCGGTCGCACCGGTTTCAATGCGGCGCGAGATAGCGCTCGAGCAGCCGCCGCAGCTCGGCCAGCTCCGGCTCGCGCGCCGCCTCCGCGCCCTCGGCGAGCGTCTGCAGCACGAAGCCGCGCAGCGCCAGCTCGATCGAGCGCGCGACGATCGCCGGATCGGACGCTTCGATCGAGCCGTCTTCGACGCCCTCGCGCACCTGCACCTCGAAGGCCCCGACGACCGCCTGCTGGAAGCTGCCCAGGCGCGTCGTCACGTATGGCAGCAGCAGCTCCGGGTCGACGTCGACGATCCGCAGGAAGAGGGGGTTGCGCGTGAGCCTGTCGGCGCCGAGCACGGCGCCCTCGACGAGCCTGCCGCGCGCGTCGGGGCGCTGCGCGGCTTC
>DATIOB010000056.1:0-3909 GCA_035473605.1 Conexibacter sp. | reverse complement strand
GCCCGAGCTGCTGCGGGCGCTCGCCGACGCCGGCGCGCTGACCGACGTCGCCGTCGTGATGACGACCGGCCACCGCGGCGAGGAGGCGATCGCCGAGGCGCGGGCGCTCGGCGCGGCGCACCTCGCCAAGCCGTACACCGTCGCGGGGCTGGTCGAGACGGTGCGGGCGCGGCTCGCGCCCTAGCCGACCGCTGAGCGCGCGGTGCCCGGCACGGCCCACGGCCGCCTAATGCTGCGAGCGCAGCCGCGCCAGCTCGACCTGCGTCGAGCCGAACAGCTCGACGATCTCGTCGACCCGGCCCGACGGGTCGTCGACCGCGCCGTCGCGGGCGGCGTGCTCGAGCAGCTCGCTGGCGCGCGCGAGCCTCATCGCGCCGATGCTCGCGCTGGCGCTCTTGAGCGTGTGGGCGGTGCCGCGCAGCGCCTCCAGGTCGCCCTCGCCGACGGCGGCGCGCAGCTGGGCGATCAGCGCCGTCCCCTCCTCCTCGTGCAGGTCGATCAGCAGCTCCGCGAGCGCGGCGTCGCCGGCCGTCGCCGCGTCGAGGCGGTCGGGGTCGACGATCGGCTCCTCGGCCGGGTCGCGCTCGTCGCCGAACAGCCCGTGGCCGTTGCGCGTCGCCACCGCGGGGGTGCCCGAGAGCACGCGCGCGATGTCCTCGCGCGCGACCGGCTTGGTGAGGAAGTCGTCCATGCCGGCGGCGAGGCAGGCGTCGCGGTCCTCGGTGAAGGCGTTGGCCGTCATCGCGACGATCCGCGGCTGCTGCTCGGGCTCCAGCTCCATGCGGATCCGGCGCGTCGCCTCCAGCCCGTCGAGGTTCGGCATCTGCACGTCCATCAGCACGAGGTCGTACTCCTGCCGGTGGACCGCCGCGACCGCCTCGGCGCCGTCGGCGGCGACGTCGACGCGATGGCCGAACCGCTCCAGCGTCGCGATCGCGACCTGCTGGTTGACGAGGTTGTCCTCGGCGACCAGGATCCGCAGCGGCTGGCCGAGCAGCGGCGGCGCCGGCGCCTCGACGTCGGCGGCGGCCGGCGAGGGCGCGTCGCCGGCGACGGCGGCGGCGATCGCGTTGCGCAGCGTCGCCGGCTTGACTGGCTTGGAGAGCGTCGCGGCGAGGCGTCCGCGGGCGATCGCCGGATCGACGCCGCCGATCGAGCTGAGCAGCACGATCGGGAGCGTGAAGCCGGTCGCCTCGGCGAGCGCGTCTGCCAGTCTGATGCCGTCCATCTCCGGCATCGCCATGTCGAGGATCGCGACGTCGAACCAGTCGCCGGCGGCGACCAGCGCAAGCGCGTCGGCCGGCCGCTCGAAGCAGACGGCCTCCATCTTCCAGCCGGTCAGCTGCGCCTCCAGCAGCTCGCGGTTGACGGCGTTGTCGTCGACGACGAGCGCGCGGCAGCCCTCGAGGAACTCCGGTATGTCGGCGAGCACCGGGTCGGGGCCGGGGAGCCGCGGGAGCGTCACGTCGATCGCGAAGGTCGAGCCGATCCCGGCGCTGCTGTCGACGGTGACGGTCCCGCCCATCGCCTCGATCAGCCGCTTGGAGATCGCGAGGCCGAGGCCGGTGCCGCCGTACTTGCGCGTGATCGACGCGTCGACCTGGGTGAACGACTGGAACAGCGTCGCCAGTCTGTCGGGCGGGATCCCGATGCCGGTGTCGCGCACCTCCAGCCGCAGCCGCGCGCGCTCCTCGCCGCCGACGGCGATCAGCGTCTCGAGCCGTCCGTGGATCGTGACCGAGCCGCGGTGGGTGAACTTGACCGCGTTGGAGAGGAAGTTGATGAGGATCTGCCGCAGGCGCGTCGAGTCGCCGACGAGGCGGGTCGAGCCGTCGGTCTCCAGCAGGTAGCCGAGATCCAGCTCCTTCGCCGCCGCCTGCGGCGCGAGCAGGTCGAGCGACGACTCGATCACCTCGCGCAGCGCGAAGGGATGCGACTCCAGCTCCAGCTTGCCGGACTCGATCTTCGAGAAGTCGAGGATGTCGTTGATGATCGCCAGCAGCTGGTCGCCGCTCATCCGCACCGTCTCGACGTGCTTGCGCTGGTCGGCGTCGAGCGGGCTGTCGCGCAGCAGGCTCGTCATCCCGACGATCGCGTTCATCGGCGTGCGGATCTCGTGGCTCATCGTCGCCAGGAACGACGACTTCGCCTGCGCCGCCGCCTGCGCCTCGTCGCGCGCCCGCTCGATCTCCGCCTGCGCGCGGCGCACGTCGGTGATGTCGCGGATGAAGCGGCTTATCACCAGCTCTTCGCCCACGCGCGCCGCCGCGACGGTCACCTCGACCGGTATCTCGTGCCCGTCAGCGTGGGTCGCGATGTCGGTGATGCGGGCGCTGAAGACGGAGGGGTCGCCGTCTCTGGCGTACTGCGCGATCGCCTGCTCCTGGTGGGCCCAGACCTTCGGCGGGACGCGCTCGCGCGGCGAGACGCGGCCGACGACCTCTTCGCAGCGCAGCCCCAGCAGCTCCTCGGCGCGTGGGTTCCACTCGCGCACGATCCCGTCGCCGTCCATCACGACGAGCGCGTCGAGCGACGACTCGACCACGACACGGATCCGCGCCTCGCTGGAGGCAAGCTGGGCGGTGCGCTCCTCCACGCGCGCCCGCAGCCAATCGTTGGAGCGGCGCAGCGCGCGGCGGTTGTGCGCGACCGACCAGGCGAGGCCGCCGAACAGCAGCAGGAATATCGCCGCGATCCCGAGCTTCAGCAGGTCGGCCTGCTGCCTGTCGTCCTCCGAGCGACGGGCGACGAGCGCGACGGTCTCGGCGTTTCTCGCGCGCAGCCCGTCGGCGCTCGCGGCGACCGACCGCCGCTGCGCCGGGCTGGCGCGCGGCGTGAGCGCCGGGCCGAGCTCGGCGCGGAAGACGTGGATCTCGTCGGCGAGCGCGGCCATCCGGCGTCGCACGTCGGCGTCCTGGATGCGGCCGAAGGTGCGGTCGCCGCCGCTGAGGCCGGCGGCACCGCGCAGCTGCGACTCGGCGTCGCGCACGCGATCGAGGATCAGGTCGTCGTTCTGGACCTCCTGGAAGCCGGCGGCGGCGTCGTGCAGTTCGACGCTCGCGCCTGCGAGGTCGCGGCCGACGTGCTGAGCGACCAGCACCGAGCGGGTGTGATCGCGCTCGGCGGCGAGCGTCGAGCTGAAGATCCACAGCACCGCGGTGAGGGTGACGGCGCCGATCACCAGGATCAGCAGGACGGTGCGGTCGATGCCGAGCCGCGCGGTGCGCGCCGGCTGGTCGTCGTCGCGCTCACGCGGTTCGGTGCTCATGCGCGTGCCGCCCCGGCGGTCTCGGCCGCCTCGACAGCGGCGAGCAGTCTCGCCGGCGTGAACGGCTTCTGCAGGTAGCCGTCGGCCGGCGGCAGCTCGTCGGCGTCGAGACCGGAGACGAAGACGACCGGCGGCGTGCCGGAGCCGTGGCGCCTGTGCAGCTCCTCCAGCACGGCGGCGCCGTCCATGTCGGGCAGCAGCGCGTCGAGCAGCACGACGCTCGGCGTGACTGTCTCGCAGACCTGCGCGAGCGCGTCGGACGCGCGTTCGAAGGCATGCACCTCGCGGCCTGCGCGCGTGAGGATCGCCTCCACCAGCCGTCGTATCACGAGCGAGTCGTCGATCACGACGATCGGCTCCGTTGGGGTCACCCTGCCTCCCGCTTGGTCTTCGTGCCTGCCCGACGACCGCCCGCACGGCCGCCGTCCAACTGTGTTCTTCCCGTCTTACCTGGCTACGTCAACGCGCAACCGCCAAGTCGGGAGGAGTGGACCTCCGACCCGCCATGGAAGTTCCATCGGCTGTCAGCGCACCCGAGACAAGAGGCCATGTGCGCCAGCTTTCGCCCGCAAACGAAAGAAGCGCCAGCTCGTGGTGAGCCGGCGCTTCGGATACCTGGGGGGAGACTCGAACTCCCGACC
>DATIOB010000055.1:0-5294 GCA_035473605.1 Conexibacter sp. | reverse complement strand
GTGTATGAGATCGGGGCGCTGCGGGCGCTTGACCTGCTGGCGGTGAACAGCACGATCAACCAGTTCGACGTGTACGTCGGAACGTCCGCGGGCTCGTTCATCGCGGCGCTGTGCGCCAACGGCGTGACGCCCGAGGAGATGATGCGGGTCGTCAACAGACAGGTGCCGACGCCGTTTCCGGACGTCGACCTCAAGACGGTGATGTCGCTCAACGTGCGCGAGCTGGTCGGCAGCGCGATCACGTTCCCGTTCCGCGCCGCCCAGCTGACGCGCAGGTTGCTCGGCCACCTCGGCCAGGTCTCGGCGCTCGACGTCGTGCTGGGGCTGGCGGAGGGGATGCCGTCGGGCCTCTACTCGGGCGGCGGGATCGAGTCGTACGTGCGCGACGTGCTTACCGGCGACGATCGCAGCGACGACTTCCGCGACCTGCGCAGCGAGCTGTACCTGACGGCGACCGACCTCGACACGGCCGAGCGTGTGGTCTTCGGCCGCGCGGGCTTCGACGACGTGCCGATCTCGACCGCCGTGCGCGCCTCGACCGCGCTGCCGATGGTCTACAAGCCCGTCCGCATCGGCGATCGCGAGCTGGTCGACGGCGGGATCGTCTCGACGACCAACCTCGACATCGCCGTCGAGGCCGGCGCGAGACTGCTCGTCGTCGTCAACCCGCTCGTGCCGTACGTCAACGACGGGCGCGACGGCTCACCGCACACGCGCATCTCCGAGATGGGCTTCCCGCAGGTCGGCTACCAGACCTTCAAGCTGATCGCCCACAACCGCCTGCACGAGATGAAGCGCCAGTGGGAGCAGCGCTACCCCGGCGTCGACATCGTGCTGATCGAGCCCGAGCCGAGCGACGAGCTGATGTTCCGCACGAGCGTGATGGACTACGGCTCGCGCGTGCAGATCGCCCGCCACGGCTTCCGTTCGGTGACGGTGAAGCTGTCGGAGGACTACGGCAGGCTGCGCCGCGTCGCCGCGCGCCACGGGATCGAGATCTCGGCGACGCGCGTCAACAAGGTCGTCAAGCACTTCGCCGCCGCCGAGCCGACCGAGACGGCGCGCTGGCGAGCGATCCTGGAGCAGACGAGAAGCACCTTGCTGCGCCAGTCCGCCAGCGACTGAGACCTCGCCTCGCGGCCCGTGCCGGGCGGGTCGCGTGTCAGAACGCGGTGCGCGCCGCTTCGAGCAGGCGCTCGGCGTGGAACGGCGCCTGGATCGTCGCGCGCACGTGCTCGTCGTCGCCGACGGCGCTGCCGGCCATCACGATCGCGCCGCCGCGGCGCAGGCGCGAGGCCAGCTCCTGGTCGCTGAGGCCGGGTGCGCGCAGCCAGAGGAAGTTCGTCTCGCTCGGGGCGGCGTCGAGCGGCAGCTCGTGCAGCAGCTCGAGCATCCGCGCGCGCTCGGCCAGCACGGTCGCGCGGCGCTGCGCGACCTGCGGCTCGCAGACGCCGATCGCCTCCAGCACACCGGCCTGGACCGGGGTGCCGACGCCCAGCTCCGGCGCCAGCTGGGCGACGAGCTGCTCGGCGCCGCGGCTGCCGATCACATAGCCGCAGCGCAGGCCGGCGAGGCCGTAGATCTTCGAGAAGGTGCGGAACAGCAGCAGGCGCGGGTGGTCGTCGAGCAGCGCCAGCGAGGCGGCGGCGGCGCCCGGGTCGGCGACGTAGTCGATCAGCGCCTCGTCGAGCAGCAGCGTGACGTGCTCGGGCAGCGCGTCGAGCAGCTCGCGCAGGCGCGCCGGCGTCAGGTAGGAGCCGGTCGGGTCGTTCGGGTTGCAGAGCACGATCGCGCGCGTGCGCGGCGTCATCGCCGCCAGCAGCCGCTCGACGTCGTGGCCGTGCGGGACGGGCACGGCCTGGGCGCCGGCGCGCTGGGCCATCAGCGGGTAGAGGCCGTACGACGGCCACGGGATCAGCAGCTCCTCGCCCGGCTTCACGAGCGCGCGCGTGGCGGCGGAGAGCAGCTGGCCGGCGCCGTTGCCGACGGCGATCCGGTTGGGCTCGACCGCGAGCCGGCGCGACAGCTCGCGGCGGACCTCCTCGGCGGTCGGGTCGGGCGCCATGTTGAGCGTCCCGCGCGCGGCGAAGGTGACGGCGGCGACGACGTCGGGATGCGGCAGCTCGTGCCAGGTCGTCTGCGACAGGTCGACCGCCTGGACGGTCGCGAGCGCCTTGCGACGCGCTTCAGCCGACTGCTCGCGCAGCTGCTCGGTGACCTCCTCGTCGGTCATCCCGGCGAACTGCTTGTAGTACCCGCGGATGCCCATCGTGCGCGGTGGATCAGATGCCCATGTTGCCGGCGCCCGACAGCTGCGCGCCGCTGAAGCCGAGCAGCCAGATCATGAAGATCGGCGCGCCGATCGCGCAGCAGATCATGAAGATCTTGCCGATGACGCCTCTGCGCTGGTCATGGCCGCTGGCGCGGCGCACGAGGATCCACAGGTAGTCGAGCCGCTTGAGCGCCATCAGGCCGAGCAGCAGCAGGCCGATCAGCGCGCCGAAGGAGGCTATGAGGCCGACGCCGATGTTGTCGGTCGCGTGCTGGAGGTGGCCGCCGACCCAGAGGCAGGCGACCGGCATCGGACCCCAGAAGCTGATGTTGATCAGCACCATCAGCGCGAGCAGACCGGCCGCGACGACGCTGTCGGTGCGACGACGCTTCTCGCCGGCGATTCTCGGCGGCTCTCTGTACTGGGTCGGTCTCGTCCCAGGGCGGCGTGTGATGAACAGGCCGCCGGTTTCGCTCGGATCCGTGCGCATCTCTCGACTTCAGACTACGCGTTCATTCGTCATAGAGCGAATCGAACTGTTCGGCGTACTTCTCGTTGACGACCGCGCGCTTGACCTTCAGCGTCGGCGTCAGCTCACCGGTCTCCTGCGAGAGGTCGTGGGGCAGCACGAGGAACTTCTTCACCTGCTCGACCTGGGCGTACTTGCCGTTGGAGACGTCGAGGTCGGCCTGGATCAGCGCCAGCAGCTCCGGCGCTCTCGCGAGCGAGGGGATGTCGTCGGGCAGGCCCTGCTGCTGCGCCCACGGCACGACCACCTCGGCGTCGAGCGTCAGCAGGAGGACGGGGAAGGGACGGCGGTCGCCATGCATCACCGCCTGCGAGATCCAGCGCGACTGCTTCATGTCGTTTTCGATGTTCGCCGGCGTCAGGTTCTTGCCGCCGGCGGTGATGATGATGTCCTTCTTGCGGCCGGTGATCGTGAGGAAGCCGTCGGCGTCGAGCGAGCCGAGGTCGCCGGTGTGCAGCCAGCCGTCGTCGATCGCGCCGAAGGAGGCGTCGTCGCGCTTGTGGTAGCCGGCGAAGATGTTGGCGCCCTTGATCAGCACCTCGCCGTCCGCGGCGATTCTCAGCTCGACGCCGGGGAACGGCTTGCCGACGGTGCCGAACTTGTGCTCCTCGGCCGACTGGAAGGTGGCGGCGGTCGAGGTCTCGGTCATGCCGTAGCCCTCGAAGACCGGCACCCCGCAGGCGTAGAAGAACTCGAGGATCTCCTTCGCGATCGGCGCGGCGCCGGTGACGGCCTGGCGGACGCGGCCGCCGAAGGCGCCGCGGACCTTGCTGAACAGCTCCTCCTCGGCTCTGTCGAAGGCGGCCTGCAGATCGGGCGGGACCGGCTGACCTCTGAGCTGGAGGTGGCGCACCTCGACGCCGATGCGAGCGGCCTGCTGGATCTGCTCCTTCGGGTAGTTGCCCGTCACGAGCGTGTAGATCTTCTCGAAGATGCGCGGGACCGACGGCAGGTTGGTCGGGTGGACCTCGTTCAGCTCGACGATGATCTGCAGCGGGTCGTTGGTCCAGTACGCGATCGCGGCGCCGACGTCGAAGGAGAGCAGCTGGATCAGCAGCGCGTAGGAGTGCGCGAGCGGCAGGTACAGGTAGGTCAGCTCGTTCTCGACCATCCCGTTGCCGTGCTCGACCATGTCGAGCATCGCGCGGTAGTTGCCGTGCGTCAGCACGCAGCCCTTCGGCGGGCCGGTCGTGCCGGAGGTGTAGATGAAGGTGAACGGGTCCTGCGGGGTGACCGACTCGTAGCGGGCCTGCAGTTCCGCGCGGTCACGCGCGCGCCCACGCGCGCGAAGATCGTCGAGCGTGATGACGCCGGGGGCGGAGAGGCGGTCGGCGTCGACGTCGGCGGGGTCGATCACGATCAGGTGTCTGAGGTGGGGGAGGTCGGCGCGGATCTGCTCGACCTTCGCCAGCTCGCCGGCGTTCTCCACGAAGACGGCGGTCGCGTCGGAGTCGCCGAGCACCCAGTCGCACTCCTCGGGGGAGTTGGTCTGGTAGATCGGGACGACGACGGCGCCGGCCTCGATCGCGCCCCAGTCGGCGTACGTCCATTCGGGCCGGGTGCGGGAGAGGATCGAGACGCGGTCGCCGGCGGCGATCCCGAGGTCGATCAGACCGAGGCCGATCTCGTCGGCGATCTGTCCGACCTCGGCGAAGGTGACGTCGTGCCAGGCGCCGTCGCGCTTGGTCTTGAGGGCGGTGCGGTCGCCGTAGCGGGCGACCGCGAGAGGCAGCAGGTCGGCGATCGTCGTCGAACCGGTCGACGCTTCGGCGGCGCTGTGCGTGACGCTGGCCTCCATCCTGATCCTCCTCCTCGGGGTGCGGTGCGGAGAAGGGCGATTCTATGCCGGCGCGTCGCGTCGCGCGCGGATTCCTGGCCGGTTGGCCAGGGGGCGGGCCCGGCGGGGCCCGGCGACCTATCCGGTCGCCAAGGGTGTCGGAGAGGCGGTGACCTGGTACTGCTCGTCCAGGGTCGCCGAGAAGAGGGTTCTGTCGATTCGCCCGTTGTAGATGGGGACGCCCATCTCCAAGCACTTCATGATCACGTCGCGCCGGTCGAGACCGGCCTCGCGTGCGAGCTCCGTGGGCGTCAGATGGTTTGCCATCGGTCGTGAGACCTCCCGTGTGGATGCCGTTGATCCGTTATACCTCGCGACACGGACACCCTCAAACGCCCGTGTCCGAACGCGGCGTGTTGGCACTTAGACGGGGTTTGGCAGATCGACGAAGTGGTGATCAACGCCGAACCGCTGAGCGACCAGCTCGCCGATCCGGCGGATCCCGAAGGTCTCGGTCGCGTAGTGGCCGGCGGCGATGAAGTGGATGAAGTTCTCGCGCGCCTGCGCCATCACGTGCTCCTTTGGCTCGCCGGTCATGAAGGCGTCCAGGCCGAGGTCGATCGCGGTGGAGAGGTCGTTGGCGGCTGAGCCGGAGACGATGCCCAGCTTGCGGATCGAGGCGGGGCCGGCGTCGAAGACGAGCGGCTCGCGATCGG
>DATIOB010000054.1:0-25159 GCA_035473605.1 Conexibacter sp. | reverse complement strand
GAGGCGCTGACGACGCTGGCGATCACGTACGGGACGAAGAAGGCGACGCGGAACAGCAGCCGGAAGCGCGTCACGCGCGAGAGCAGGAAGGCGCCGCCCAGCCCCATCGCCATCGGGACCGTCAGGAAGATCGCCGTCCACTGCAGGTTGTGCAGCAGGCCGGAGCGGAAGGCCGGGTCCTCGACCAGCCGCGTGTAGTTGTCGAGGCCGATCCAGTTGGCCTCGCCGATCCCGCTCCAGTCGGTGAACGAGTAGTAGAGCGCGGCGATCGACGGCCCGATGATCACGAGCACGTTGACGATCAGCAGCGGCGCCAGGAACAGCCAGCCGAGCCGGCGACGGGCGCGCAGGTGCGCGCTCGTCCCCCGGCGTCGGACCGCGACGGCCATCGCTCAGCTCGCCTGCGGGGGGATCGGCGGGACGTCGTTGCGCTTCAGCTCCGAGCTGAAGAGGCGGTCGAGCCCGGAGAGGTAGTCGGCCGGCTTCAGCGAGCCGATCAGCACCTTCTCGATCTCCTCGGCCAGGTAGGCGTTCGACTTCGGCGGCATGAACGTCCAGGTCGTGTAGCCGAAGGTGCCCCTGCCGGTCGAGGCGCCGAACTCGATGTAGAAGCGCTCGACCTTCGGGTCGGTGCCGGCGGGGAAGTCGGCGGCGGTCAGCTTCAGCGGGGTCGGCTGCATCTCGGCGGCCGCGACCCCCTCGGCGATCCGTCTCGGGTCGTTGAACTGCCAGTCGATGTAGGCGGCCGCCGCGCCGGGCGACTGCGCCTCGGCGTTGACCGACCAGGTGCCGCCGGAGCCGAGCGTGAACATGTCGTCCGGCACGCCGTCGCGCAGCGACGGCAGCGGCGACCAGTCGTATCTCGCCGTGCCGTCGAACAGCGCGGTCATGTTCGCGAACGCCCACGTGCCTTCGAGGTTCATCGCGTATCTGCCTCTCGCCATGCCGGCGTAGAGCGGATCGAAGCGGTTGGAGAAGAACTGCTCGACGCCGCCGCCGAACCAGCCCTTCTCGAACCAGTCCGCCATCAGCGCGATCGACTCCTCGAACAGCGGGTCGGTCCATCTGCGCTCGCCGGTCAGCGCCTCCTGCATCGCCTCGGGGCCGGCGCACTGGTTGAAGAAGGCGGTCACGAACCACTCCGTCGCCGCCTTCCACTCGGCGTTGCCGGCGGCGAACGGGACGATCCCCTGGCTCATCGCGTCGGTCGCGATCGCCTCCAGGTCGGCGCGCGTTCTCGGTGCCGTCCAGCCCTTCTCCGCGAACAGCGTCTCGTTGCGGAAGAGGACCATCGACTCGTACGACATCGGCAGCGAGTAGAGCTTGCCGTCGAGCCGTCCGGCCTCCAGCGCCCACGGCAGGATCTGCTCGCCCCAGCCGTACTTCGCGGCGTACTCGTCGAGCGCGACGATGCTGCCGGCGCGGGCGTAGGCGGCGGCCGGCGCGGGGCCGTCGGCGACGACGACGTCGGGGCCCTTGCCGGCCTGCAGCGCGGTCTGCGTGACGCGGCCGATCGTGTCGAGCGGCTTCTGCGACGTCTCCAGCGTGATGCTCGGGTTGGCGGCCGAGAAGGCGTCGAAGTCGTATCTCCTCTGGTACGCCTTCTGCTTCGCGTTCGTGACCGTGTACCAGTAGGTCACATCGCCGCTGGCCGGCTCGACGGCGGCGACGGTCGCCGCCTTGCCGCCGCTGCCGCCGGAGCTGCCGCACGCGGCCAGCAGGCTGCCCGCGGCGGTCATGCCGAGCAGGCCGGCGCCGCCGCGCACGAGCGCCTCGCGCCGCGTCATGTTCGTTGAACCCATGCTCTCTCTCCTCCGTGTGCAGGGTCAGTCGCCGGCGGTGCCGGCGGTCGCGGCCGCGGGGGCCGTGCGCTGCCTGGCGAGCGCGGCGGTGCGCTGCGCAAGCTCCGAGATCCGCGATCCGTCGCAGTTGAAGATCGCGCTGCGGATCGTGTCGTTCAGCGGTGCGACCCAGCGCTCGGGCAGCGCCGCGCTGCCGTGCATCGCGCCGAAGACCGAGCCGGCCGTCGCGCCGTTGCAGTCGGTGTCCCAGCCGGCCTGGACGGCGAGGCCGATCGTGCGCGTGAAGTCGCCGTCGCCCCACAGCAGCGCCGCCGCGACGACGGCCGCGTTCTGGATCGTGTGGACGAAGCTGAGCGCGCCGTAGCGGACCTCCAGCTCGTCGCGGGCGACCTCCCAGTCGAGGTCGCGCGCGTGCAGCTCGTCGACGAAGCGCAGCGCCTCCGCCAGCCGCGAGCGCGGCGGCACGAGCGCGTAGGCGACGTCGAGCGCGTCGCGCATCGTCGCGGCGGTGAAGGCGGCGGCGATCAGGCCGGCCGCCCACTGCTCGCCGTAGATGCCGTTGGCGACGTGCGAGAGCGCCGCGTCGCGGTAGGCCATCTCGGCCGCGGCGACGGGGTCGCCGGGCGCGACGTAGCCGAACACGTCGGCGCGGATCTGCGCGCCGATCCACTCGCGGTAGGGGTTGCGGACGATCGCCGTCTGCGGCGCCGCGATCCCGTGCAGCAGGTTGCGGTAGGCGGCCCGCTCGGCGGTGTAGATCTGCAGGAACGGCAGCCGCTCCAGCCACAGCTCGCCGACCTGCGCGGGCGTGAAGTCGAAGCCGTGCGTCTCCAGCACCATCAGCCCGAGGATCGTGTAGTCGGTGTCGTCGTCGCGCGCGGAGGCGACGATGTTGCCCCGCGTCGCGGTGCTCCACGAGTCGTAGGTCTCGAAGCCGCCGGGCAGCGGCTCCTCGCGCGGGACGTAGTCGGTCAGCGGGTAGGCGCCGGTGCGCTCCAGGTACGCGCGGATCGGCGCGCGGTCGATCCCCTCCAGCGGCTTGCCGAGCACGCAGCCGGCGCAGCGGCCGAGCCAGGCCGCGGTGATGCGGTCGAGCAGCTCGGCGTCGCTCAGCTCCAGCGGCGGCAGGGCCGGCAGCGCGGCGCGCGCGGCGTCGATCTCCTCCGCCGCCGACGGCTCGACGTAGGGCCAGCCGTCGACCATCGGCGTCCGCTCCAGCGCGTCGAGCAGCGCGGAGAGCCGCTGCGCGTCGGCGCCGTCGCGCAGCGCCGTCTCGACCTCGCCTTCGAGCGAGGAGACGTCGCTGCCGCTCTCGCGGCGCTGGACCAGCTCGTCGGCGAGCAGGTCCCGCAGATCCAGTACGTCGTGCACTTCAGCTCCTTCTGGTGGTCGACTGCCGCTCGACGAGCGAGCACGGCAGCAGGCAGTGCGCCGGGTCTCCGCCGCGCTGACCGGCGAGGCGGGCGAGGACGAGCCGTCCGGCCTTCTCGCCCATCGCGTAGGCGGGGTTGCGGACGGTCGTCAGCGACGGCGTCAGGCGCGCGGCGGCGTCGACGTCGTCGAAGCCGACGATCGAGAGGTCCTCGGGAACGCGCAGGCCGCGCGCGGTCGCGACGGAGAGCGCGCCGATCGCCATCAGGTCGTTGGCGCAGAAGACGGCGGTCGGCCGCTCGGGCTGCTCCAGCAGCCGCTCCAGCGCCTGGGCGCCGCCATCCTGGGTCCAGTCGCCGGCGACGACGAGCGCGTCGTCGAGCGCGACGCCGGCGTCGGCGAGGCCGGCGCGGAAGCCCTTCTCGCGCTCGACGCCGGTGCGGGCGGTGCCGGCGATCAGCGCGATGCGGCGGTGGCCCAGCGCGGTCAGGTGGCGGGCGACTTCACGCGCGCCGCCGGCGTCGTCGACCTCGACGACGTCGACCTCGGGATGGTCGAGCGCCGGGCCGAGCGAGACCATCCAGACGCCGCGGCCGAGCGTCGCCTCGACGTCGGCCGGGGTGAGCCCGAACGGCGCGATCACGACGCCGTCGACCTGGCGCTGCACGAGGTCGGCGACCAGCTCGCGCTCGAGCTCGCTGTCCTGGTCCGTGTTGCAGATGAAGATGTGGTAATTCGCCTCGGCGAGCGCGTCCTGCAGGCCGCGCGCGAGCATCGGATAGAAGGGGTTCGTGATGTCGGGGATCACGAGCGCGACCGTCTGCGTGCGGCGCGTTCGGAGGCTGGCCGCGACCGGGTTGGGCCGGTAGCCGAGCGCCGCCGCCGCCGCGCGCACCTTCTCGGCGGTCGCCGAAGAGACCGGGCGGTTGCCGCTGAGCGCGTGCGAGACCGTCGTGACGCTGACGCCGGCCGCGCGGGCGACATCGGCGATGGTGATTTCGGGCTTTTCCTCCAAAGCGATTTGCACGCTACGCGCAAATGGGTTTGTATGTCAAGGACAAGTCGCCGGGAATCGCGGCGACGGAGACTGGAGAAGAGATGTCCGCCATCACCCTCGAACAGGTCGCGAAGTCCTATCCCGGCGCCGATCGCCTGGCCTTGCAAGCGACCGACATCGCGATCCCCGACGGGCAGTTCGCCGTCCTCGTCGGGCCCTCAGGCTGCGGCAAGTCGACGCTGCTGCGGATCGTCGCGGGGCTCGAGGAGCCCGACGCCGGCAGCGTGCGGATCGGCGAGCGCGACGTCACCGACCTCGCCCCGCGCGACCGCGACGTCGCGATGGTCTTCCAGAACTACGCGCTCTACCCGCACATGTCGGTGCGCCAGAACATGGGCTACGGGCTGAAGGTGCGCGGCGGCGAGAAGGCCGACGTGCGCCGGCGCGTCGAGGAGGCGGCGGCGCTGCTCGACCTCGCCGACCTGCTCGAGCGCAGACCGTCGCAGCTCTCGGGCGGCCAGCGCCAGCGCGTCGCGATGGGCCGGGCGATCGTGCGCCAGCCGGCCGCGTTCCTGATGGACGAGCCGCTCTCCAACCTCGACGCGAAGCTGCGCCTGACGATGCGCGCCGAGCTGGCGCGCCTGCACGGCGAGCTGGCGACGACGACGATCTACGTCACGCACGATCAGGTCGAGGCGATGACGCTCGGCGAGCGCGTGATCGTGATGCGCGACGGCTCGGTGCAGCAGGAGGGCACGCCGGAGGATCTCTACGAGCGGCCGCGCAACCTCTTCGTCGCCGGCTTCATCGGCTCGCCGCCGATGAACCTGTTCGCCTTGGAGCGCGACGGCGCGACGCTGCGCGGGCCGTCGGTGACGATCGAGCTGGACGGCGCGCAGGCGGCGGCGCTCGGCGAGCGCACGCAGGTCGTCGCCGGCATCCGCCCCGAGCATCTGCAGCCGCTCTCCCCCGACGCCGCCGTCATCGGCTCGCAGATCGGCGCGACGATCGCCGCCGTCGAGCGGCTCGGAGCCGTCGACGACCTGCTGCTGAGCGGCGACCTGCCGGCCCACCGCGACGGCTCGCGCGACACCCCCACCGCCGTCGTCGCGCGCGTCGCCGCGCCCTCCGGCGCGCAGCCGGGCAGCGCCGTGCGGCTGCGCGTCGACACCGGCCGGCTGCACCTGTTCGACCCGGAGACGGGTCTCTCGCTCACACCTCGAACGTCGCCTCTGTCGCAGCCCGAACCTGCTCGACGGTGACGCCCGGCATCGTCTCGACCAGCCGCATCGGCGCGGCGCCGCGGCCGGGGAAGTCGAAGACCGCCAGCTCGGTGATGAGGCGGTCGACGACGCGCTGGCCGGTCAGCGGCAGCGTGCACGCCTGCTTGACCTTCGAGGCCCCGCCGCGGTCGCGGTGCTCCATGATCACGATCGTGCGCTTGGCGCCCTGGACCAGGTCCATCGCGCCGCCCATCCCCTTCACGAGCTTGCCGGGGACGGTCCAGTTCGCGAGGTCGCCGGCGGCCGAGACCTCCATCCCGCCGAGGATCGCGAGGTCGACGTGACCGCCGCGGATCATCGCGAACGACTCCGCCGAGTCGAAGTAGGAGGCGCCGGGGACGGCGGTGACCGTCTCCTTGCCGGCGTTGATCAGGTCGGCGTCGACCGCGTCCTCGACCGGATAGGGGCCGATTCCGAGCAGCCCGTTCTCCGACTGCAGCAGCACGCCGTCTCTGCTCAGGCCGACGTCGGCCAGGCGCGTCGGCAGGCCGATCCCGAGGTTGACGACCATCCCGTCGGCGATCTCGAGCGCCGCGCGCTGGACGATCCGCTCGCGCGCCGCGCTCATGCCGCCACCTCCGCCGCGGCCGGCGCGACGGCGACCGTGCGCCGCTCGATCCGCTTCTCGGCCGCGCTCGCCGCGAAGATCCGCTGCACGAAGAGGCCCGGCGTGTGGATCTGGTCGCCGTCCAGCTCGCCGACCTCGACCAGCTCCTCGACCTCCGCGACCGTGACGCGGCCGGCCATCGCGACGAGCGGGTTGAAGTTGCGCGCCGTGCGGCGGTAGACGAGGTTGCCGAGCGCGTCGCCCTTCCACGCGCGCACCAGCGCCACGTCGGCGACGATCGCGTGCTCCAGCAGATGCGGGCGGCCGCCGAAGTCGCGCGTCTCCTTGCCGTCGGCGACCGGAGTGCCGGCGCCGGCCGGCGTGTAGAAGGCGGGGATCCCCGCGCCGCCGGCCCGCAGCCGCTCGGCGAGCGTCCCCTGCGGGATCAGCTCGACGGCCAGCTCGCCGGAGAGGAGCTGCTGCTCGAAGCGCTTGTTCTCGCCGACGTAGGAGGCGACCATCCTGTCGATCTGGCGGTTCTCCAGCAGCAGCCCGAGGCCGAAGTCGTCGACGCCGCAGTTGTTGCTGACGACCGTCAGGCCGCGCACGCCGCGGTCGCGCAGCGCCGCGATCGCGTCCTGCGGGATCCCGCACAGCCCGAAGCCGCCGACCGCGACGGTCGCGCCGTCGGCGACGTCGCGCAGCGCCTCGGCGGCCGAGGCCGCCACCTTCGTCGTTCCCATCTCGCTTCTCCTCGTCCGCTCTGGGGCGCGCCCAGCGTCGAGCAACGAGATCCAGAAGTCCAAGACGCAGTTGCTCTCCAACTCATAAGCTCTGTCGATGGAACTGCGGCAGCTGCGCTACCTCGTCGCGCTCGCCGACGAGCGCCACTTCACGCGCGCGGCGGCGCGCTGCCACGTCGCGCAGCCTGCCCTCTCGCAGCAGATCGGCAAGCTCGAACGGGAGCTGGGGCTGGCGCTGTTCGACCGCACCACGCGCAGCGTCACGCTGACGGAGGCCGGCGCGCTGCTGTGCGTCCGCGCCCGCCGCGTGCTGGCGGAGCTGGACGATGCGGCCGAGGAGCTGCAGCAGCTCAGCGGGCTGCTCGCCGGGCGCGTGACGATCGGGCTGACGACCACGCCCGGGCCGCTGCACCTGCCGCGCCTGATCGCCGGCTTCCACGCGCGCCATCCGCAGGTCGAGCTGGTCGTGCGCGAGGGGCTCAGCGCGCTGCTGGCCGAGCAGCTGCGCGGCGACGCGCTCGACCTCGCCTTCCTCTCGCTCGTCGCGCCTGACGACGACGTGCGCGGGCTGGAGCTGACCGAGTTCGCGCGCGAGCCGCTCGTCGTCGCGCTGCCGCCGGACCACCGCTTCGCCGGCCGCCGCCGGCTGACGATCGCCGACCTGCGCGCGGAAGAGCTGGTCGCCTTCCCGGCCGGCGCGACGATCCGCGAGGCCGTCCGCCGCGCCGCGCTCGACGCCGGCTTCGAGCCGCGCGTCGCCTTCGAGACGAGCGAGGTCGCCCGCGCGCGAGCCTTCGTCGCCGAGGGCCTCGGCGTCGCCGTCCTCCCCCGCTCCGACGCCGCCGCGCCCGGCCCGCCGGTCCATGTCGCCGAGCTGCGCGCTCCGCAGCTCGTCCACCGCATCTCGATCGCCCACCGCAACGGCAAGCGCCACGCCCCTGCCGCGGCGGCGCTGCTGGAGCTGGCGCGGACGGCGGCCGCCTGAACCACGATTGGACACAACCTGAGCGATAGTGGATCCTGCACGCTGCAACCACGAAAGGCAGGCGATGCTCAGCAGCGTGCAGTCGGTGACCGGTCCGATCGGCCCGGACGAGCTGGGGGTCACGCTCCCGCACGAGCACCTCTTCATCAACATGACGCCGAACTCCGGGCCCGACGGCTTCATGACCGTCTGGGAGGAGCGGCTGGAGGAGGTCGAGCGGTTCAGGGCCGCCGGCGGCACGACGATCCTCGACGTCACCAACGGCGAGCTGAGCAACCACGCCGCGCCCGTCTACTTCAGCCGCGACCCGGCCGAGCTGGTGCAGAACCCGCTGACCGGCTCGCGCTCGGTCGCCAACGTGCTGGCGAGCAAGGCGCTGGCCGAGGCGACCGGCGTCACCGTCGTGCTCGGCACCGGCCACTACCACGAGCATTACTTCGACGTGCCGTGGTTCGAGCGCACGTTCACCGAGCAGATGGCCGAGTACCTGGTCGCCGACCTCGAGGAGGGCTTTCCCGGCACCGGCGGGGTTCGCGCCGGCTTCGTCGGCGAGGTCGCCTCCGATCTCCCGTACATCACCGCTCGCGAGGAGCGCTCCTTCCGCGCCTCCGGCCGCGCCGCCGCGCGCACCGGCGTGATGGTCAGCACGCACGCGCCGACCTTCCCGACCGCGGAGACGCAGATCGACATCCTCACGCAGGAGGGCGTCGCGCCGGAGCGGATCGTGATCGGCCACACCGACACGGTCAAATCGCTCGACTACTCGCTCGACCTGCTCGGACGAGGCGTCTACATCGAGTACGACTGCATGATGGCCGTCAAGCGCGGCGGCCAGATCGCGGGCCACGAGCTGGATCGCCGGATCGGCTACCTCAGAGCGCTCGTCGAGCAGGGCCATGCCGAGCGGATCCTGCTCTCGCAGGACGTCTGCCACCGCTCCCACCAGCACGCCTTCGGCGGACCGGGGCTGACCTTCCTGTTCGAGGAGTTCGCCGAAGCGGCGCTGGCGGCGGGGATCGAGCAGGAGGTGCTGACGATGATCCACACCGACAACCCCCGCCGCGCGCTCTTCGGCGGCTGACGCGACGGCCGCCCGCGCTCGCGCAGGCGACCGCCCGCGGGGCTCAGCTCAGCAGGCGATCCACTCGCTGCGCAGCGTCATCTGCTCCAGCGCCTCCGGCACGACCTCGACGCCGAGACCGGGGCCGGTCGGGACGGCGACGTGGCCGTCTTCGAGCACGAACGGCGCGGTGATGTCCTGCGCGTAGTAGCGGTCGGAGGCGGAGGTGTCGCCCGGCAGGACGAAGCCCGGCAGCGCCGCGAGCGCGACGTTCGCCGCCCGCCCGAGACCGCTCTCGAGCATCCCGCCGCACCAGACGGCGACGCCGTGGGCGCGGCAGACGTCGTGGATCCGGCGCGCCTCCAGGTAGCCGCCGACGCGGCCGGGCTTGATGTTGACGATCGAGCAGGCGCCGAGCGCGATCGCGTCGGCCGCCGCCTTCGCGCTGACGATCGACTCGTCGAGGCAGATCGGCGTCGCGACCCGGCGCGCCAGCTCGGCGTGCTCGGTCAGGTCCTCCTCGCCGAGCGGCTGCTCGATCAGCAGCAGGTCGAACGGGTCGAGCTGAGCGAGCAGCGGCGCGTGCGCGAGCGTGTAGGCGGCGTTGGCGTCGACCTGCAGCAGCAGCTCCTCGCCGAACCGCTCGCGCACCGCGCGCACCGGCTCGACGTCCCAGCCCGGCTTGATCTTCAGCTTGATCCGCAGGTAGCCCTCTTCGACGTAGCCGGCGACGGCGTCGAGCAGCGCGTCGATGCTCGGCTGGATCCCGACCGAGACGCCGGCCGGGACGGTGTCGCGCTCGGCGCCGAGGTAGGTGCCGAACGACAGCCCGGCGGCGCGCAGCTCGGCGTCGAGCACCGCCATCTCCAACGCCGCCTTCGCCATCCGGTGGCCCTTGAACGGCTCCAGCAGCGCGGCGACGCGCGTCGCGCTCAGGGCGTCCGCCCCGGCTCGGTCCCGCTCGCCGCCCCCGCGCGCCGACGCCTGCGCCAGCGCCGGCAGCATGAAGTCGCGCAGCACCAGCTCGGTCGCCGCGTTGAACTCCGACGAGTACAGCGGCGCGGCGCCGGCGACGCACTCGCCCCAGCCCTCGACGCCGTCGGCCGTGCGCAGGCGCACGAGGATCAGCTCGCGCACCGTCTGCACGCCGAACGACGTCTCGAACGGCGAGCGCAGCGGCATCGCGACCGTGCGCAGCTCGAACCCCTCGACCTTCACAGACCATCACCTCGACTCACGACGTAGAACCCGTCCTTGGAAGCGCCGCTGACCGTCCAGCCGTCGCCCATCAGCCCGCCGAGCACCTCGCGCACCGCCAGCCGCCAGCGCAGCGCGGTCGCGGGATCGGCGTGGCGCAGCGTCTCGACGTCGGCCGGCACGCGCACGAGCCGCACCGCCGCGTCGGGCGCGGCCGCGTCCGCCGCGGGCGCCGCGACGACCGGCTGCCCGTCGACCTCGTCCAGCGCGATCACGGCCCCGTCGGCGACCAGCGCGGCGGGGTCGGGATCGGAGGCGACCCCGGCGCACAGCTCGGCGACGCGCGCGTCGAGCAGGCGCCACGTGACCGCGAGCCGGTCGGTCGCCTGGCCGGCGTTGATCGCGTCGTCCATCGTCCCGTAGAAGTCGACGAGGTACTTCGTCGGCAGCGCGCCGAGCTTGCTCGCGTTGAAGTAGGCGTTGCGGCGCACGAGCGGGTCGTAGGTCCACATCACCGTGCGCAGGCCGTGCTCCAGCGCCCAGGCGCGCTGGTCGAGCTTCAGCGCGCGCCCGACGTGGCGGCCGGGAACGGCGCCGGTGACGCCGGTGATGTGCGAGTGCAGCGAGCCGGGCGGGTCGATCCCGAGGAAGGCGAGGCTGACGCCGACCGCGCGCCCGTCGTCCCACGCCAGCGTGCAGTAGTTGCCGCCGTGCGTCAGCGCGCGCAGGATCCCCTGCGTCACCGGCGGGTCGCCGGCGCGCGGGTTCCAGATCTCGTCGATCACATGGCGCACCAGCTCGACGTCGGGCAGCTCGTGGACCTGCGTGATCGTGACCCCCGAGCGCTCGGCCGCGGCGGTCGCGGCGGCGCGTGCGGCGGCGACCGCAGCGGGGCTGACGGACTCCTCGGGCCGCAGCGATCCCGTGCTGTTCATCTCGGTACCTCGGTGACGGGCGCGAAGCGCGGGACGGACTCCAGCAGCGTGCGCGTGTAGGGGTCGGTGGGGTGCGCCAGCAGCCGCTCGGTCGGCCCCTGCTCGACGATCCGCCCGTCGCGCATCACCGCGATCGCGTCGCTGACGTAGCGGACGACGGCGAGGTTGTGCGAGATGAAGAGCAGCGAGAGGCCGAGCTGGCGCTGCAGCTCGCGGACCAGGTTCAGCAGCGCGCCCTGGACGGAGACGTCGAGCGCGGAGGTGATCTCGTCGGCGATGATCACGTCCGGTCTGGCGGCGAGCGCCCGCGCGACCGCGATCCGCTGCCGCTGGCCGCCGGAGAGGTCGGACGGCAGCCGCCCGGCCAGCGCCGGGTCCAGCCGCACCAGCTCCAGCAGCCGCGCCACCTCCGCGCGTCTGCTCGCACGGCCGCCGGCCCCGCGCATCCCCTCGCCGATCGCCTCGCCGATCGTCATGCGCGGGTTCAGCGACGAGTACGGATCCTGGAAGACCATCTGGATCGGCCGCCGCTCGCCGCGGCGCCGCCGGCGCAGGGCGTCCTCCCCGTCGAGCAGGATCTCGCCGCCGCTCGGCGCGACCAGCCCGACGGCCGCCTTGCCGAGCGTCGACTTGCCCGAGCCCGACTCGCCGACGAGGCCGACGATCTCCCCCGCGGGCACGGTCAGGTCGACGGCGTCGACGGCGCGATGGGCGCCGGCGCCGTGGCCGTAGCTGACGGTCAGGCCGCGCAGTTCGAGCACGCTCATCGCTGCGCCTCCGTCTCGGTCTCCGGCTCCGACTTCACGTCGGCGGCGCCGACGGCGCCCGCCTGCGGGTGCCAGCAGGCGACGCGATGGCCGGCGCCGGTGTCGGCGAGCGACGCCAGCGGCGGCTCCTGCTCACGGCAGCGGTCGCTCGCGAAGGCGCAGCGGGCGGCGAACGGGCAGCCGCCGGTCAGCTCCGCGGGCGCCGGCGGGCGGCCGGGGATCGTCGCCAGCGGCCGCTCGCGCGGCGTCTCCATGTCGGGCAGCGCCGCCAGCAGCGCGCGCGTGTAGGGATGGCGCGGGCCGGCGAGCAGCTCGGCGACCGGGAGGTCCTCGACGACGACGCCGGCGTACATCACGACGACGCGCTCGCACATCCCCGCGACGACGGCGATGTCGTGCGAGATCAGCAGCAGCGCCGAGTCGGCCTCGGCGCGCACCGCGCTCAGCAGCTCCAGCACCTGCCGCTGGACGGTCACGTCGAGCGCCGTCGTCGGCTCGTCGGCGATCAGCAGCCGCGGCGTCCCCATCAGCCCGATTCCGATCATCGCGCGCTGGCGCATGCCGCCGGAGAACTCGTGCGGGTACTGGTGCGCGCGCCGCTCGGGGTCGGGGATGCGAACCGCGGCCAACTGCTCGACCGCCTGCGCGAGCGCGCTGCGACGGCTGGCGCCGTGGTGCGCCGTGGCGACCTCGGCGAGCTGCGGGCCGACGCGCATCGCCGGGTTCAGCGAGCTCATCGGGTCCTGGAAGATCATCGCGAGCGAGTCGGCGAGCGCCGCGCGCGTCTGCCGCGCGGAGCTGGCGCGCAGGTCGCGGCCGTCGAACCTCAGCGTCTGCGAGGAGACCGCGGCCGGCTCCTGCAGCAGCTGCGCGATCGCCAGCGCCGTGAGGCTCTTGCCCGAGCCGGACTCGCCGACGACGCCGACCGACTCGCCGGCGTGCAGGCGCAGGTCGACGCCGCGGACCGGCGCGACCCAGCGGCCGGCCGAGGGGAAGCGGACCCACAGGTCGCGCACGTCGAGCAGCGTCTCGCGGCCGTCGTCTCCCCCGCCGTGCGTCGCGACCGGGAGCGCGGGCGCGGTGGCCGAGGCGGCGGCGCCAGCGATGCCCGGCAGCGGCTCGCGCGGCGCCTTCTCGCGCGTGCGGCGGCCGATCACCTGCGCCGCCAGCTCGCCGGTCAGGTTGAAGGCGAGGCCGGCGAGCACGATCGCGACGCCCGGCGCGATCGCCGCCCACGGGTTGACGTAGATGCCGTTGAGGCCCTCGTTCAGCAGCCGGCCCCAGTCGTAGGAGGGCGCCTGCACGCCGATCCCGAGGAACGAGAGGCCGGCGAACGCGAGCAGGTTGAGCGCGGCGCCGAGCGTCGCGTTGATCGCCAGCGGCTCGCCGATGTTCGGCAGCACGTGGCGCAGCAGGATCCGCCCGCGCGAGACGCCGTTGACGCGCGCGGCGGCGACGAAGTCGCGCGCTGCGACGGAGGCCGACAGCGTCAGCGTCAGGCGGGCGAACCACGGCCCGCCGGCGACGCCGAGCGCGACCATCGTGCCGACCTCGCCGACGCCGAAGATGACGGCGAAGAAGATCGCCAGCAGCAGCGCCGGGAAGGCGACCGCGACGTCGATCGCGGCGGCGACGAGGCGGCCGACGCGCCGTCCGGCGACCGCCGGCAGCGTTCCCAGCAGCAGGCCGAGCACGACCGCGATCGCCGTCGCGCCGAGCGCCAGGCCGACCGACAGCCGCGTCGCGACCAGCACGCGCAGGAGGATGTCGCGGCCGAGGCTGTCGGTGCCGGCGAGATGCTCAGCCGACGGTCCCTGCCGCAGCGCGTCGGTGTGGTAGGCGTCGGCGGCGTCGCCCCAGATCACGGGCGCCAGCAGCGCCAGCAGCAGCACGATCGCGACGCTCGTGACGGCGGCGATCCCCAGCGGCGTGCCGAGCAGCGTCCGCAGCAGGCCGCGTCCGCGGCCGCGGGAGGGCGACGTGAGGACCGGGGTCGCGAGGTTGGTGGCCGACATCGCTACGACTCCCGCACCGTCGAGCGCGGGTCGACGAGCGCGAGCGCCACGTCGACGAGCAGGTTCACGAGCAGCACGAGCGTGCCGTAGACGAGCACGATCCCCTGCACCATCGGATAGTCCTTCGCGATGATCGATCTGACGAGCGTCGGGCCGAGGCCCGGCCACGCGATCACGTTCTCGACCAGCACGGTGCCGGCGATCAGCGAGGTGAGGATCAGCCCGCCGACGGTCAGCGTCGCCGTCAAGGCGTTGGGCAGCGCGTGGCGCAGGTAGACGCGCCGCGGCGGCAATCGCTTGGCGCGCGCGGTGCGGACGTAGTCCTGCCCGAGCACGCCGAGCATCTCGACGCGCACGATCCGCGCCAGCGCCGCCGCCGGGCCGACGGCGAGCGCCAGCACCGGGATCACCAGCGACGAGGCGCCGGAGTCGCCGGCGACGGGCAGCAGCTCCAGCGAGACGCCGAGCAGCGCCACCAGCCCGACCGCGAGGCAGAAGTCGGGGATCGTCGTCAGCACGACCGCGCCGGCGGTGAAGCCCAGCTCGCTGCCGCGATGGCGGCCGTTCTGCGTGCGGATCGCCAGCAGGGCGCCGAGCGGGACTGCGACCAGCACGCACAGCAGGAAGGCGAGCGCGACCAGCTGCAGCGTGTTCGGCAGCCGCTCGGAGATCACGTCCCAGACCGGCAGCCGCAGCTGCAGCGACTCCCCCAGCCGCCCCTGGAAGAGGCCGCTGACGTAGTCGCCGTACTGGGTCAGCAGCGGGTCGTTGAGGCCCAGTCTCGCCTCCCACTCCGCGACCGAGGTGGCCGAGGCGCGCGCGCCGAGCGCGGCCCGCACCGGATCGCCCGGCACGAGGTGGACGATCAGGAACGAGAACGTCACCAGCACCCACAGCGAGACGAGCAGCCGCAGCAGCCGCCGGCCGAGGAAGCGCGGCCACGGACCGCTCAGGAAGCGGTCCGCGGCCGGCGCGTCGATCGCGGTCGATGACACGCGCCCAGCCCTTCGTCAGCCGGCCAGCAGCCGGAGCGACGAGCCCCAGATCTGGCCGCCGACGCTCGTCAGCTCGGCGTTCTTGACGTACGTCTTGTTGACCGAGTCGAACATCGGCACGAGGTCGAGCTCTCTCAGCAGCGCCACCTCGGCGTCCGCCCAGACCGGGCAGCTCTCCTTGCCGACGAGGCCGGTCGCTCTCGCGGCGTCCGCGCTGTACTGCTCGTTTCTGATCGCCGGGAAGTTGGCGCCGCCCTCCGACGGCGTCGGCCCGGAGACGAACGCGACCATCTGCGACGGCAGGTTGAACGTGAAGGTCGCCCACGCGACGTCCCACGCCCCGGTGCCGAACAGCTGCTCGTTGAGCTGCGCCTCCGGCAGCGCTCTCAGCTCGACCTTCGCGCCGAGGTCCTCCCACTGCGAGGCGAGCAGCTCGGCGCCCGCGGTGCGCGCGTCCTGGCCCTTCGCGTCGTAGATGAAGGAGATCTCCAGCGCTCTGCCGTCCTTGCTGCGGACGCCGTCGGCGCCGGCTCTCCAGCCGCCCTCCTCCAGCAGCGTCTTCGCCGCCTCGACGTCGAACGCCGGCAGGTTGCCGCTGACGGTGTCGCCGCCGGAGCACTGGTTGGGCTGCAGCGTGATGAAGCCTCTCGACGGCTGGCCGTTGCCACCGGTCGCGACGTTCGCCAGCTCGGTCATGTCGGTGCCGGTGGCGAGCGCTCTGCGGACGACGGGATCGGCGCCGGGCCGGCCCGCGGTGTGGTTGAACCACGTCTCGCCGGAGGTCTCGATCGTGTCGATCGTCGTGAAGCCGTCGCGCAGCCGCTCGGCGTCGGGGCCGTTCACGTCGCCGACGTTGACCTCGCCGGAGAGCAGCAGGTTCGCCGTCGTCGTGATGTTCGGGACGATCCGCACGTTGACGCTGTCGGGCGTGCCGGGGCCGCCGAGTCTGGCGCCGTCGGGCCCCCACGCGTAGCCTCTGTGCTGGACGAAGCTGTAGTGGTCGTCGGGAACGGCCTCGTCGAGCTGCCACGGCCCCGTGCCGTTGGTCGCGCGCGAGATCGATCTCGGGTCGTCGAGGCCGCCGCGGCAGACGATGAAGACGCTTGCCATCGAGGTCAGCAGGAAGCCGTCGGCCGTCGGCGATCTCACCGTGACGACGCCGGCGGCGTCGTCGCCGCTCGCTCTCACGCCCGGGTTGACGAGCACGCCCAGCAGCGGCGATCTGTTTCTCGGGTTCGTGATGAAGTTGACGTTGTCGGCGACGTCTGAAGCCGTCAGTCTGCTGCCGTCGGCGCACTGCACGTCGTCGCGCAGCGTGAAGGTCGCCGATCTCGGCGTCGCCTCCCATCTGCTCGCGAGGCCGCTGACGATCTCGCCGTCCTCGCGCTGGAAGACGAGCGTGTCGTAGGCGAGGCTCAGCATCGTGCGAGCGACCGAGCTCGGCGTCATCGCCGGGTTCAGATCGCCCGGATCGCTCGCGAGCGCGAGCGAGAAGGTCCCACCCGCGGCGGGTTCGGCTCTGCTGGTCGAATCGCTCGTGCTGTCGCTCCCGCCGCCGCTGCCGCAGCCGCTTGCGAGCGCCAGCAGTGCGACGGCCGCTGCTGTGGCGGCGTGGCGCGTGCCTGGCATGAACACCTCTCCTGGGTTCTCTCCGACGTGGAGGCAAGGTACTTCGCCATCGCCCTGCCCGGCTTGTCGCTCTGCACAAACAGAGTGCGTTCGCTCTCCTCTTTTCGCCAAGGCGCGCCTGTCGGCCGTTGGTACCTTTGGCCGCGTGAGTGAGCGTGTCGAGCAGCAGGTCGTCCTGCGCGGCGGCCGCGTCGTCGATCCCGAGAGCGGCTTCGACGGCGTCGCCGACGTGCTCGTGCGCGGCGCGACGGTCGCGGCGATCGGCGCCGACCTGCCGTTGCCGCCCGGCGCGACTGTGCTCGACGTCGGCGGCCTCGTCGTCGGCCCCGGGATGATCGACCTCCACTGCCACGAGCAGACGGCCGCCGGCCACCGCCTGAAGGCGCTCGACGGCGTCACCACGACGCTGGAGCTGGAGGCCGGCGCGATGCCGGTCGCGACCGCCTACGAACGGACCGCCGCCGAGGGCCGGCCGCTCAACTACGGCTTCTCAGCCGCCTGGGGCTCGGCCCGCGCGCTCGCGCTGCTCGGCCGCAGACCGGACGGGACGATCGCCGGCAGCCTCGCCGTGCTCGGCGACGCGGCGTGGCGGCGCGACGCGACGCCGAGGGAGCTGACGGCGCTGCTCGATCTGCTGGCCGGCGAGCTGGCCGACGGCGCGCTCGGGATCGGGCTGCTGGTCGGCTACGCGCCGCTCAGCGACCCGCGCGAGTACCTCGCCGTCGCGCGGCTCGCCGCCGAGGCCGGCGTGCCGACCTTCACGCATGCGCGCGAGCTGGTCGAGGACGATCCGCAGACGCCCGTCGACGGCGCCGAGGAGCTGGTCCGCGCCGCCGCCGAGACCGGCGCCCGCACCCACCTCTGCCACGTCAACAGCACCTCGCGCCGCCACGTCGCGCGCGTGCTCGCCGCGCTCGACCGCGGCCGCGCCGCCGGCCTGCCGCTCAGCACCGAGGCGTACCCGTACGGCAGCGGCTGCACCTCGATCGGCGCCGCCTTCCTCGCGCCTGAGCGGCTGGAGGCGTGGGGCCTGCAACCGTCGGCGCTGGTGCTGGCCGGCGGCGGCGAGCGCGTCACCGACGCGGCGCGGCTGCGCGAGCTGCGTGCCGAGCAGCCGGGCGCGCTCTGCTTCGTCGAGTTCCTCGACGAGGACGATCCCGTCGACCGCGAACTGCTGCTGACGCCGCTGCGCCACCGCGACGTGATGGTCGCCAGCGACGCGACGCCGATCGACTGGGACGGCGACGCGGCCGGCGACGCGACGCCCGACGCGGGCGCGGCGTGGCCCCTCCCCCTCGACGGCGCGACCCACCCGCGCACCGCCGGCACCTTCGCGAAGGCGCTGCGGCTGATGGTGCGCGAGAGCGGCGCCTGGAGCTGGACCGAGGCCTTCCGCCGCACCGCGCTGCTGCCCGCGCAGCTGCTGGAGGAGGTCGCGCCGGCCGCCCGCGCCAAGGGCCGCCTGCGCGCCGGCGCCGACGCCGACCTCGTCGTGCTCGACCCCGCGACGATCGGCGACACGGCGACCTACCAGCGGCGCACGCGCCCCTCGACCGGCGTCCGCCACCTGCTCGTCGGCGGCCGCTTCGTCGTCCGCGACGGCGCGCTGGACCCGACCGCGCTGCCCGGCCGCCCGCTGCGAGGCGCGCCGCGCTGAGGCGATGAGCGAGCCGTCCGCACAGCAGAGCGAAGCGCCGACGCTCGCGTCGCTCTGCGCCGACCTCGGCGGTGACCTGCTGACGGTCGCGCTGGCGCCGCGCGGCGCCGACGTGCCGATCGCCGAGCCGGTCGTCCACGATCCCGGCGAGCCGCTGCTGGCCAACCGCGGCGACGTCGTGCTGGCGATCGGTCTCCACACCGTCGAGGCGGCGGCGCACGAGCTGATCGTCGCGGCCGGCGCGGCCGGCGCCTCCGCGGTCGTGCTCAAGCGCCGCGAGGGCCAGGCGGTCGACCCGCTGCTGGCCGCCGCCGCGGCCGGCGGCGTCGCGCTGCTGACGACCCCGGCGGCGGTCGCGTGGGGCCAGCTGTTCGCGCTGATCCGCACCTCCGCGAGCGCCCGCACCCCGGCGACGCAGGTCAGCGGCGCGAAGATCGGCGACCTCTTCGCGCTCGCCGACGCCGTCGCCGCCGCGACCGGCGGCCCCGTCACGATCGAGGACGCGCAGTCGCGCGTGCTCGCCTTCTCCAACCTCGAGGCGCCGATCGACGCCGCGCGCGAGGCGACGATCCTCGGCCGCCGCGTCCCCGACGAGTGGATGCAGCGGCTCGGCGACAGCGGCGTCTTCAGCCGCCTGCGCCAGGCGGAGGGCGTCATGCACGTCGAGTTCCCCGGCGAGACGGCGCCGCGGCGCGCGATCGCGGTCCGCGGCGGCGGCGCGCTGATCGGCTCGATCTGGGTCGCGGAGGGGTCGCGCCCGCTCGACGAGCGGACCGACACGGTGCTGGAGGAGGCGGCGCGCATCGCCGCGCTGCACCTGCTGCGCCACCGCGTCAGCGACGACCTCGATCGCCGCGTCCACGGCGAGATGCTGCGCTCGCTGCTGACCGGCGAGGCGCGCGCCGACGTCGTCGCGCGCGAGCTGGGCCTGCCCGACGGCGCCGCCTTCGCCGTCGTCGCGGTGCGCGCGATGCGCGACCGCCGACCGCTCGCCAACGAGCCGAACGCCCAGCTCGTCTACGAGCGGATCGTCACGATGATCGGCGTCTTCTTCCAGTCGTTCCGGCGCCGCGTCTCGGTCTCGACGCTCGACGGGCGCGTCTACGTGCTGGCGATCGGCGAGCGGGCGCTCGACCGCGACCGCTTCGTGCAGCTGACGCGCGACGCGATCGACAACACGGCGAAGGCGCTCGGGGTCGAGCTGCAGGCCGGCGTCGGCGCGCCGGTCGAGGCGCTGGCGGAGATCCCGACCTCGCGGATGCAGGCCGACCAGGCGCTGCGGATCGGCCCGCTCGTCGCACCGGACGAGATGGTGATCGACGTCGAGGACCATCTCGGCCAGGTGCTGCTGCTGGAGGTCGGCGACTTCCTGCGCGCCCGCCCGCGCCGGCGCTCGCGCCCGCTGGCGCGCCTGCACGAGCACGACCGCGTGCACGGGACCGACTACGTCGCGACGCTCGCCGCCTACCTCGACTGCTTCGGCAACGGCGCGCTCGCGAGCGAGCGGCTGCACGTCCACGCCAACACGCTGCGCTACCGGATGCGCAGGATCGCCGAGATCGCCGGGATCGACCTCGACGACGCCGGCGACCGCCTTCCGCTGGAGCTCGAACTGCGACTGGGGAGCGAATGAGCGCGCACACCGGGACCGAGACGCTGACCGCGCTGCGGGCGCGCGCGGCCGAGATGACCGCGGCGCTGGAGGCGCTCGTGCTGGCGGAGTCGCCGTCGGGCGACCCGGCCGCGCTCGCCGGCTGCGCCGAGGTGATCGGGCAGCTCGCGCAGGAGCTGCTCGGCATCGCGCCGGTCGCCGACGGGCCGGCCGACGCGCGCTGGCTGCGGCTCGACCTCGGCGCCGCGCCGCGCGTGCTGCTGCTCGGCCACTACGACACCGTCTGGCCGGTCGGGACGCTCGCGACGATGCCGTTCGCGCTGCGCGACGGCTGCGCCGGCGGACCGGGCGGCTTCGACATGAAGGCCGGGATCGTGCAGGGGCTGTTCGCGCTCTCGCTGCTCGCCCGCCCCTGCGACGTGACGCTGCTGCTGACCGCCGACGAGGAGGTCGGCTCCGTCCGCTCGCGCGCGCTGATCGAGGAGCTGGCGGCGCAGGCCGAGGCGGTGCTGGTGCTGGAGCCGAGCGCCGACGGCGCGCTCAAGACGGCGCGCAAGGGCGTCGCGACCTACGAGCTGGAGATCGCCGGCCGCGCCGCCCACGCCGGCCTCGAACCGGAGCGCGGCGCCAACGCCGCCGTCGCGCTCGGCCACCTCGCTGTCGCCACCGCGACGCTCGCCGACGACCTCGACGGCGCGACGCTGACGCCGACGCTCGCCGCCGCCGGCAGCGCGATCAACGTCGTCGCCGCGCGGGCGTCGCTGACGCTCGACGCGCGCACGACGACGCTCGCGCAGCAGGACGAGCTGGCGCGCCGGATCGAGGCGCTCGCCGCCGCCCCGCCCGTGGCCGGCACGAGCGTGACCGTCCGCGTCGACAACGAGCGCCCGCCGCTGGAGGGGACCGCCTCCGCCGCCCTCTTCGCGCGCGCCGAGCGGCTCGCCGCCGGCCTCGGGCTGGAGCCGCTGCGCGGCGTCGCGGTCGGCGGCGGCTCCGACGGCAACCTGACGGCGGCGGTCGGCGCGCCGACGCTCGACGGCCTCGGCGCCGTCGGCGACGGCGCGCACGCGACCGACGAGCACGTCGTGATCGCGCGGATGGCCGAGCGGGCGGCGCTCGTCGCCGCGCTGGTCGCGGATCTCTTGGAGCAACGAGCGGACGAGGAGCAGTCCCGATGAGCGATGAGCAGTTCGACCTGGTCGTCCGCGGCGGGACGGTCGTCACGGCCGCCAGCCGCGCGGCATGCGACGTCGGCGTCGCCGACGGGAGGATCGTCCAGGTCGGCGGGCCGATGCGCGGCCGCCGCGAGGTCGACGCCTCCGGCGCCTACGTGCTCCCGGGCGCGCTCGACATGCACGTCCACCTCTCCGCCAGCGCGCCGACGCGCGACGATCCGCCGCGCTTCGTCGACGACTTCCTGACCGGCTCCAGAGCGGCGCTCGCCGGCGGCGTCACGACGCTCGGGCAGATGAGCTTCCCCGACGACGAGACCTCGATCCGCGCCGTGATCGAGCGCGACATGGCCGCCGCGGGCGAGCAGGCGCTGGTCGACTACGCCTTCCACGCCGGCGTCTTCACCGCGACTGACGACCTGCTGGAGGCGATCCCGGAGCTGGCCGCGCAGGGCCACATGGGCCTGAAGCTCGTGATGCTCGCCTTCGACCACGACCCGCGCGACCTGATCGCCGCCGCGAAGCTGGCCGGCGACCGCGGGATGCTGACGATGATCCACTGCGAGGACGACGCGCTGATCCAGTTCGCCGGCGACCAGCTGCTGGCGGAGGGGCGCGGCGGGATGGAGCACTACCCGCTCAGCCGTCCCGACTGGACCGAAACCGCCGCGGTCGAGCGCGCCGCCGCGATCTGCGCGGCGACCGGCGCGCCGATCAACGTCGTCCACCTCTCCTCCGCCGCGGCGCTGGAGGCGACGCGGCGGGCGCGGGCGCGCGGCCTGCCGCTGTTCGTCGAGGCGCGGCCGCTCTACCTGACGCTCGACGCCTCCGTCCACGCCCAGCCCGACAGCGGCCGCTTCGCCGGGATGCCGCCGGTGCGGCAGCCGGCCGACGTCGAGGCGCTCTGGCGCGGCCTCGCCGACGGCTCGATCCAGACGGTCGGCAGCGATCACGCGCCGTGGTTCCTGCGTGACAAGACGTGGCCGGGGATCGACGTCGCCAGCGCGCGCAAGGGGATGGCGGAGCTGGAGACGATGATCCCGCTGCTGCACTCCGAGGGGGTCGCGCGCGGCCGCCTGACGCTGGAGCGGCTGGTGGCGGTGACGGCGACCAACCCGGCGCTGCTGCACGGCCTCTATCCGCGCAAGGGGACGATCGCGCCGGGCGCCGACGCCGACCTCGTCGTCTTCGACCCCGAGCTGACGCGCACCGTCGACGCCGCCGCGATGCAGTCGCGCGCCGACTACTGCGTCTACGACGGCTGGGAGGTGCGCGGCTGGCCGCGCACGACGATCAGCCGCGGCGAGGTGCTCTACGACGACGGCCGCTTCAGCGGCGAGCCGGGCCGCGGCGAGTGGCTCGCGCGCGGGAAGACGGTGGCGCCGTGAGCGCCGGGAGCGAGCCCCGCGCGGCGCGCGCGGGCGCCGACGCGCTCGCGCAGACGGAGGCCGCCCTGGCGCGCGCCTTCGCGGCCGGCGGCGTCAGCGCGAGGCTGCATGCGATCGACCTCGACAGCGGCGCCGAGCTGGCGCTCGACCCCGACGCGCCGGTCGTCTCCGCGAGCGTCTTCAAGCTGCCGGTGCTGGTCGAGCTGTGCCGCCAGGCCTCCGCGGGGACCGTCTCGCTGACGCAGCGGGTGCCGATCCCCGTCGGCTTCACGCCGACCGACGGCGGGATCGGCCTCTCGGCGATGCTCGACGACGTCGAGCTGTCGCTGCGCGACCTCGCGCTGATGATGATGTCGATCAGCGACAACCGCGCGACCGACGTGATCATGGCGCTGCTGGGGCGCGAGCAGATCAACGCGACGATGCGCGAGCACGGCTTCCCCGGCACCGTCCTGGAGGGCGACTGCGCCTACCTCTACGCGACGATGGAGGAGGACCTCGGGGAGCCGTACGACGACATCCCGCCGCAGCGGTACGCCGAGCGCTTCGACGCGATCCGCGCGATGCGCGCGGTCACCGCGCCGCTGACCAACCGCACGACCGCGCGCGAGACGACGCGGCTGCTCGCGGCGCTGTGGCGCGACGAGCTGCTCGACGCCGCCGGCTCGGCCGAGGCGCGGCGGATCCTCGGGCTGCAGATCTGGCCCCACCGGCTCGCCGCCGGCTTCCCCGACGACGCGATCCGCGTCAGCGGCAAGACCGGGACCATCGCCCACCTGCGCAGCGAGGCCGGCGTGGTCGAGCATCCCGACGGCGGCCGCTGCGCGGTCGCCGTCTTCATCAGCTCGAGCACGCCGGCCGCGCGCAACCCGGCGGCCGACCGCGCGATCGGCGAAGCCGCTCGCATCGCGGTCGACCACCTGCGGTCGATCAGGGGGTGTTCGTGATTCTGAAGCCCTTCCCGACCGGGTTGGAGCCGGCCTCGATGTCGGAGATGATCTTCGTCGCGCGCACGTAGACGCTGCCGGGCACGCCGGGGAAGCCGGTCGTTATGCCGCGGTTGATGCCGGCCCAGTCGTTGTCGTTGACGAAGAACGGGCCGCCGGAGTCGCCCGCGGTCATGTACGCGAGGTTCCAGTAGTTGCTGGTCGATCTGGCGGTGATCACGCCGCAGGTGACGCCGCTGGTGACGCCGTCCTTGCAGCCGATCGTGACCTGCGGCAGGCTCGCCGGCGCGATCCCGGTGATGCGCGCGCCCGGGCCGTTGCTCGTCAGGACCGCGTCGTCGTTGAGGTCCATCACGACCCAGTCGGTCGCGGCGTTGGTGTGGTCGCCGCGATGTGAGAGCGTGCCGATCGGCGTGCGGCCGGCGGCCGTGCTCGCCCAGCGGTAGACGGTCGCGCCGTCGGGCATGTGTGAGATGCAGTGGGCGGCGCTGATGCCGACCTTGTTGCCGCTGCTGTCGGTGCCGACCGCGCCCAGCGTGCAGTAGTCGTTCGCCTGTCTGGGATCCGGCGCGGCGTTGGTCGTCCACGCGATCCCGTTCGACAGCACTCCGGTGGCCGCCGATGCGGCCGGTGCTGCGAATGCGGCAGCGAGCAGCGCGGCCGTGACGGCCGTTGCGATTCGCTTCATGAAACCCGTCCCTTCCCCGTAGGTTGGATCAGACAGGGACGACGCTAACCCCGGTGGCGCGTTGAGACATCGTCGTTTCGGGCAAGCCGCGGCGGCCGGCTTGTCGTCGGCGACAAGCGCGCGCTCAGCGCTGCGGGGAAGTCGCCAGCCCGTCGAGCAGCGCCTCGACGGCCAGCTCCCAGCGGCGGTCGACGGCCGCGGCGCTGCTGCCGAGGCGGCGGGCGTTCTCGGCCGCCGCCATCCCCTGCACGAGCGCGACGAGCACGTGCGCGACGTCGGTCGCGTCGCCGGCGATCGCGCCGGCCGCGACGCAGCGGCGCACGCGCGCGACGACGAGGGTGCGGACCGAGCCGCTCGCCTCCAGGTCGTCCGGCCCCGGCGCGAAGTCGGTGAAGGGGCGCGACAGCATCACCTCGCCGAGCGCGCGCTGCTCGACGACGAAGGCGCGGTAGGCGGCGGCCATCGCGACGAGGTCGGCGCGCGGATCGTCGGACTCGGGGATCGCGTCGAGCTGCTCGTGCAGCCGGCGGAAGCCCTCGAAGAAGACGGCCCGCACGAGCCCGCCCTTGTCGCCGAACAGCTCGTAGACAGCCGGCGGCGAGGTCTGCGCCGCGCGGGCGACGGCGCGGGCGGTCAAGGCGGCGACCCCCTCGGCGGCGAGCAGGTCGATCGCGACCGCCAGCACGCGCTGGCGCAGCTCGGGTGTCCGCTGCTTGGGCCGGGGCATCTGGCGGGAAGCCTACCGACGTATCGAAACTTTGTTTCGTAACACCGTTCCGATAGTCTGCCGCGCACTGTTCAGACACGAAGGGGACGGCGATGACGGAACTGGCGACCTACACGCTCGACGGCAGAATCGCGTCGATCGCGCTCGACGACGGCAAGGCCAACGCGCTCTCGATCGCGATGCTGCGCACACTCCACGAGGCGTTCGACCAGGCCGAGCGCGACGAGGCGGTCGTGCTGCTCAGCGGCCGCGAGGGCCGCTTCTCGGCCGGCTTCCACCTCGGCGTCTTCGGCGGCGGCGACGTCGGCGCGGTGATCGAGATGCTGCGCCTCGGCGCGACGCTGGCGGAGCGGATCCTCTCCTTCCCGACGCCGGTGGTGGTGGCTGCCGGCGGCCACGCGATCGCCGCCGGCTCCTTCCTGCTGCTCGCGGCCGACGCCCGCATCGGCGCCGACGGCCCCTTCCGCATCGGCCTCAACGAGGTGCGGATCGGCCTCACCGTCCCGACCTTCGCGATCGAGCTGGCGCGCCAGCGCCTCCACCCCGCGCACTTCGACCGCGCCGTCGTCAGCGCGACGATGTACTCGCCGCAGGAGGCGGTCGTCGCCGGCTACCTCGACCGCGTCGTCGACCCCGCCGAGC
>DATIOB010000053.1:0-9910 GCA_035473605.1 Conexibacter sp. | reverse complement strand
GCTCGATGTCGGTCATCGTGTTCGCCGACAGCATGAAGGCGCGCTCGAAGCCGGCCGGCTCGACCGCCGGCACGGCGTCGATCACCGCGTCGACCTTCAGCTCGGAGACGTTGCGGCGGCCGGAGTGGATCCGCCGCAGCTCGCCGGCCAGCCGCGCCGGCACGTGCTCGGGCGCGACCAGCCCGCCGACGCCGCCGCGGCCGTCGCCGAACAGCCGCCGCGCGTCGACGGCGGAGACGATCCCGCGCGCGGCGGCGTGGCGCTCGCCGCCAGCGATCACGGCGACCGCGCGGCCGCCGGCGACCTCGACCGACGAGGCGCCGGCGTTCAGCACGACCCGCCCGCCGGCGTCCTCCAAGCAGCGCACGAGCGCCTCGACGGTCGCGCGCGAGCCGCCGGCCGGGCGCGCCGCGGGCGCGCCGTGGAAGGCGGCGAGCGCGAGCCCGCCGCCGCCGGTGCCGGGGTCGAGCGGCGACTGCTGCGAGTGCGCGGCCCAGTGCGCCAGCGGCGCCATCAGCCGCTCGTCGGTGAAGGTCGAGCGCAGCACGTTGGAGGCCGAGCCGAGCAGCGTCTGCATGAACGGCGCGGCCTCGGCGCCGAGCGACGCCTGCGCCAGCGCGGCGAGCTGGCCGAGCGACGGCGGCGGCCCGCTGTCGAGCGATCCGACCAGCCGCATCCCGGCGGTCGCCCAGGCGGCGAAGCGGCGGTAGGCGTCGGCCTCCTCGCGGCCGGCGACCGCGGCCAGCCCGTCGACGGTGCGGTCGAGGCTGTCCCAGAAGGCGAAGCGGGCGCCGTCGTCGGCGGGGCCGAGCGTGACCTCGTCGCGCAGGTGGAAGCGCAGCCCGAAGCGCTGCTCCAGCTCGAGGTCGGCGGCGACGCCGCTGCCGCGGATGCCGCCGTGCTCGTAGGCGCCCTGCTCCAGGCGGCCGCGACCGTCGGGCAGGTCGCGCGTGTCGATGCAGCCGCCGACGGTGTCGGACTGCTCCAGCACGGTCACGGCGAGCCCGGCGCGGGCGAGGTAGCAGGCGCAGACGAGGCCGTTGTGGCCGCCTCCGATCACGATCACGTCAGCGCTCATGCCGCCGCGCTCCCGCCGCGCGCGCTGCGTCGGATGTCGGTCATGCGAAGTTCTCCTGGAGCCACGTCCACGCGCGCGCCTCCTCGGCGGCGAAGTGGCGGGCCCGGCTGTCGAGGTCGGTCAGTGGCGAGGCGTCGGAGCCGGCCTCGAGGGCGACGCTCGCCCGCTCCTCCAGGAACCAGGCGCGCACGACCGCCTGGCCCAGCGTCGCGCCGGTCGCGACGTTCCCGTTGCCCTGCACGAGCAGGCAGTCGGCGCCGCCGAGCCCGGCCGCGACCGCCGCGCCGAGCGTCGCCGTCGTGACGAGGTCGGCGTCGCCGCCCCACGTCGCGACCGCGCCGGCGAGCCCGCCGAGGCCGTGCAGCAGCGGCGGCACCGCGCCGCGGATCCCCCACACGACCGCCGCGCGCGAATGCGTGCGGCAGATCGCGCGCACGTCGGGCCGCGCCGCGTAGACGGCCGCGTGCAGCGGCGCCTCCAGCGGCACGCCGCCCTCCTCGCCGGCGCTGAGCACCGCGCCGGCCGCGTCGAGCAGGTGGATCGACGCCTCCGACTGTGACGCGAGCGGATCGGTCGAGGTCAGCAGGAAGCCGCCCGCCTCCCCGGCCGCGCGCGCGGAGACATGGCCGAAGCCCTCGACCAGGCCCGCGCCCGCGAGCACGCGCGCGGCGAGCGCGACATCGGCTGCCGGAGCGATCTCGCTCACTCGCCTTCGGGCTCCCACACGCGCAGCGCCATCGAGGTCGGAGCGTAGGCGTTGCAGGGGCTGAGGTCCTGCGGGCAGGCGGAGAGCACGACGAGCAGGTCGTCGAGCACGGCCAGGTCGATCGTCGCGCCGGCCTGGTGCGGCGGCTCGTACGTGACGATCCGGCCGTCCTCGTGTCTGTTGTTCATGAAGACGTTCCACGCCGTCTCGCCGCGCACCGGCCAGTCGCGCCCGCTCGCCGCGACGGCCTTCTCCAGCGACGCGAGGCAGGAGCCGTGGCCGTGGACGCCGTAGTCGCGCGAGTAGCGCTCGGGGTCGCAGCAGGGGACGATCAGGTCGTGCGAGCCGACGTCGTCGTGGAGGATCCGGAAGAGCGGCCGGCGGTGGTTGGAGAACAGCTCGTCGCCGATGCCGGGGACCATTCTCGTCAGCGCCGAGACGGTGTGGCCGGCGCTGAAGACCTCGCTCGGATCGCTCAGCCGGTAGGCGATCAGGTCGCCGACCTGCTGTCCCTCGAGGTCGACGAGCTGCAGTATCTGACCGGCGTGCACCTCGACCGCGCGCGCCTCGCAGGCCGGCACGACGACCTCGCGCGCGAGCGTCTCGTAGGTGCGCGGCGCGGGCCCGGCCATCATGCGCCCGCCCCCGCTTCCGCCTTCGTGACGCCGCCGAGACGCGCGTTGAGCCGCCCGCGCGTCGCGACCGCGCCGATCAGCACGATCTCGTCGGGCGCCGGCGCGTCGGGGATCGCGACCGTGATCGTGTCGTAGTGGGAGCGCACCCAGATCTCGTCCTTGAAGCAGAGCGGCACGTCGATCGAGGCGCCCGGCGCGGCCCGCTTGGTCGTCGAGGGCAGCCATGCGCTGCCGCCGCCGAAGGCGTCGCGGAAGGGGTTGCCGAAGGTCGTCGTCTTGACGGCGTTGCCGTGCTCCTGCTCGCCGGCGGTGCCGACCATCACGGCCTTGCCGTGGCTCTCGACCGCGCCGCCGGCCGCCTCGAAGCAGCGCGTCCCGATCAGCTCGCCCAGCGCCGCGCTCGGCTCGATCAGCTCGTCGAGCTGCTCGCTGTACGGTCGCCCGGCGTAGGGGTTCGCGAAGACGACGGCGCAGGCGACCTTGCGCAGCAGGCCGCCGTCGTCGCCGCGGCCGCCGTCGCGCAGGACGTCCTCGCTCAGCACGACGACCTTGCGGATCTCCAGCGCGCTCACGCCGCCACCCCGGTCGGCGTGCGCTCGCCGCACGGCCGCTGCGGCAGCCCGTCGATGTACGCGATCACGTCGTCGGTCTCCTTCACGTCGCCGTACTTCATCTGGATGTCGAGCAGGTTGACCTTGTGCGAGATCGTCGAGCGGTCCCAGACGCACTCGTGCGGGACGATCGAGCGGAAGTTGTACTGCGCCGCGTCGACGGCGCTGGCGCGCACACAGCCGCTCGTCGTCGTCCCGGTCGTGATGACGGTGTCGACGCCGAGATAGATCAGGTAGTCGAGCAGGTGGGTGCCGTGGAAGGCGCTCGGCTTGTCCTTGACGAAGTAGACGTCCTGCGGCTCGGGCGCGATCTCGGCGACCAGCTCGTTGCCGAGGTGGCCCTTCACGTCGTTCGCCTCACCGGCGCGGTGGCTCTTCCAGTTCCACGCGCCCTGGTCGAAGCCGTCGGAGCGGCGGTCCATGCCGGTGTAGAAGATCGGCACCTGCTTGGCGCGCGCCGCCGCGATCAGGCGCTGCAGCTGCGCGACGCCCTCCCAGCCGCGCTCGCCGCACGAGTAGCGCCAGCGCTCGATCGACGTCAGGATCGGCTCCGGTCTGTCGCCGACGAAGTTGTAGATCACGTCGACGACGAGCAGCGCGGGGCGCTCCCCGAAGCCGACCTCCTTGCCCCAGCCGGCGCGCTCGAAGACGAGCCGGTCCTCCTCGGGCAGGACGTCGTCCCAGACGTTGGCCATCTCAGACCTCCTCGAGCACCGGCGGGGCCTGCTGCGCGCCGCCGGGGACGCGGCGCAGGTATCTGCCGTCGGCGTCGCCGATGAACTCAGGCTTCGGCGCGCCGTCGAGCCAGCGCGACATCTGCTTGCCGCGCAGGTAGGTGGCGACGTTCCAGCCGTGGATCGTTCTGCCGTCGAGCACTGTCCAGCCGGAGCGCGTCTGCACCATGTCGTTGCTGACCTCGACCGTTCTGTCGAGGTCGACCAGCACCACGTCGGCGTCGAAGCCGACGTCGAGCGCGCCCTTCTGGCCCCAGACGCCGAAGATCTTCGCCGGGTTCTCGCAGGCGACCTTGACGAGCCGGTCGAGCGTCAGCTCACCCTGGTGGACTCCCTCCAGCATCACCGGCAGCAGCATCTCGACGCGCGAGGTGAAGCCGGTCCGCAGCTCCCAGATGTTCTCGTTGTACGAGTTCTCGTAGGAGGGGTCGCCCCAGATCACGACGTGGTCGGAGCCGACGACGTTGACGACGCCGTCGCGCAGCGCGCGCCAGATGTTGGGGTTGTTGGCACGCGAGCGCAGCGGCACGTTGATGCGCCACGCGTTGTGCTCCTCCTTGCCGAAGTGCAGCCAGTGCGGGCCGGTCTGCGCGTAGCATCTGACGCCGCGGCCGCGCAGCTCGAGGATCTCTCTGTACGTCTCCGGCGTGGTCGCGTGCTGGATGTAGATCGGGCAGCCGAGGTACTCGGCGAAGTGGCCGTACTGGCGCACGTGCTGCGCTTCGAGGAAGTGCGGCGAGCGGTCGGACCAGGTCGCCCAGTCGGTGCGGCCCTGCGCTCTCAGGCGCTCGTCGAAGATCCGCGCGATCTCCCAGTTCTCGCAGTGCATCGCGACGACGCCGGGGTAGCCGAGCGCGGCGACCGCCTCCATCGTCTGGTAGACGACGCCGTCGTCGAAGCCCGCGCCGAGGCCGGCGCGGCGGCCGGGCCAGTTCGGCTCCGCCTCCGGCGACATCGCCTGCAGGTAGAGCTTGTAGGAGGTGACGCCGTGGTCGCGCGCGTACTCGGGGATCTCGCGCGCCTGCTGGTCGGTCTCCAGCATGTAGGTGGCGAAGACGTCGATCGCGGAGTCGCGCTCGATCACGCCGGTGAAGTCGTCGATCACGGTGTGGAAGGAGACGACGTCCTCCTTCTGCACGTACTCGACGAATCTCGGCGCGCCCATGCGCGTGACCGGCGCGTGGACCCCCCACGTCGTCACGCCCGCGACGACCGCCGCCACCGACTCGGTCGCGACGTCGTCCTGCAGCGGCACGTAGCAGCCGGGGTGGGCCTCCGTGTCGACCAGGCCGGGGATGACGTGCAGACCGGTGGCGTCGTGCGTCGCGCGCGCCGGCGACAGCAGCGTCTCGTCGCCGATCGCGACGATCTTGCCGCCGTCGATCGCGATCCCCGCCCGGCGCGTGCCGGTCGGAGTGACGACGGTGCCGCCGACGATCTTCAGGTCGACCTCACGGGGTGAACTCATCTGCTGTGCTCCTTGGCCGCCGTGCCGGCGACGTTCTGTGCCTGAACCTTCTGCCCGCCGAGCGCTCCGCCGCACTCGGCGGTGATCGCGTCGGCGACGTCGCGCAGCGTGTGGCCGATCGACGGGATCGCCTCGCGCGTCAGCTGGTCGGGGAAGCCGATCGCGATCAGCACCGCGGCGAGCCCGCCGTCGGCGTCGCGGACGGGGACGGCGACCGCGTTGTTGGAGCGGTACTCGCCGACCGAGGCGCCGTAGCCGACGGAGCGCACGTGCTCGACGTCGGCGAGCAGCGCGGCCGGCTCGGTCAGCGTGCGCTCGGTGTGGGCGGGGATCTGCCGCGCCCGCTCGCGCACGAGCTGCTCGGCCGCCGCCTGCGGCTCCAGCGACAGCAGCACCTTGCCGACGGCGCCGTCGAACCACGAGTAGCGCGTGCCGAGCGAGATGCCGACGTGGGTGTCGCCGGGGAAGGCGACCGCGACGACCTCGACGTCGCCGCGCCCGAGCGGCTGCGCGGCGATCACGGTCAGGTGGTGCTCGCCGGCGATCTCGTGCGTGCGCTCCATCGCCAGCGCGAGCGCGTCGACCTGGCGCACGGCGAAGGCGCCGAGCCGCACCAGCCCGCCGCCGAGCCGGTAGGCGCGGCCGCGCGGGTCGCGCCTGACCCAGCCGAGCGACTCGAGCGTCGAGAGCAGGTTGTGGGCGCTCGACTTCGACAGCTCCAGCTCTCTCACCAGCTCGGTGTGGGTCATGCCGTCGGGCGCTCTCGCGATCGCCTCGAGGATCGCGTTGGCGGCCATCACCGCCGGGACCCGGTAGCGCTCGCCGCTCGCTCTCTCGCTCATCCCTTCGCTCCTTCCTCGTCTGGCAGGTCGCGCCGGAAGCGGCGCAGGACGATCGTCTTCTCGCGCGTCAGCTCGTCGATCGTGTAGCCGAGCCCCTCGCGCCCGCTGCCCGACAGCTTCACGCCGCCGAACGGGATCACCGGGGGCCGGTAGTTGTCGGTTCCGTTGATCACCACGCCGCCCGCCTCCAGCCGCTCGGCGACGGACAGCGCGAGCTGCACGTCGCGGCTGAAGACGCTCGCCATCAGCCCGAAGGAGGAGGCGTTCGCGAGCGCGATCGCCTGCTGCGGCCCGTCGGCTCTGACGAGCACGAAGACCGGTCCGAAGATCTCTTCGTCGGTGGCCACTGCCGCGGCGGCGGGGACGTCTGCGAGGAGCGCTGGGGGGAGCAGGGCTGCTTCGCGATGGTCGTCCCCGCCGCGCACGGGCGTGGCGCCCTGCGCGACGGCGCGTTCCACCTGGTGGCGGACGCGCTGTGCCGCGGCAGCGTTGACGAGCGGGCCGATGGTCGTGGCAGGGTCGGCGGGGGGACCGAGCACCTGACGGTCGACGACGGCGGCGAGTCGCTCGACGAGCTCGTCGTGGAGGGAGGGGTGGACGAGGATGCGCTTGCTGGCGGAGCAGGCCTGGCCGTTCATCAGCAGGCGGCCGTAGGCGAGCTCCTCGGCGACGAGGTCGAGGTCGGCGTCGGCGAGCACGACGGCGGCGTTGTTGCCGCCCAGCTCGAGGTGCAGGCGGCGCAGCGTCGGCGCCCCGGCCTGCGCGACGGCGATGCCGGCGGCGGTCGAGCCGGTCAGCGAGATCGCGTCGAGCCCGCGCGCGGCGGACAGCGCGATGCCGACGTCGCGGTCGCCGTGCAGCAGCGGCGTGACGGCGGCGGGGATGCCGGCCGCGACGAAGGCGCGCTGGAAGCGCTCGACGACCAGCGGCGCCTCCGGCGGCGCCTTCGAGACGACGGCGTTGCCGCCGACGAGGCCGGCGGCGGCCTTCTCGACGAACAGCTCGACGGGGAAGTTGAACGGCAGAATCGCGCCGACGACGCCGAGCGGCTCACGGCGCGTGTACGCGAGGTCGTGCGCGGTGCCGCCGAGCCCTTCGGTCGGCAGCACGCGACCCTCCCAGCGGCGGCCGACGCGGGCGTTGTCGGCCAGCAGCCCGATCGAGGCGCGGACCTCGAACTGCGCCTGCGCCAGCGGCTTGCCGGACTCGCGCGCGAGCAGCTCGCCGAGCGCCGTCGCCTCGGGGCGCAGCGCGTCGGCGGCGGCCTCCAGGCGGTCGGCGCGCTCGGCCAGCGTCGTCCGCGCCCAGCGGTCCTGGGCGGCGCGGGCGGCGTCGACGATGCCCTGGACGGCGGCCGGGTCGGTCAGCGCGACCTCCCCCAGCTGCTCGGTCTCGAGCGGGTCGTACACGATAGATGTTGTCAACATATTGAACTTGGTTTTCTTCGTTGAACAGCAATGTCAGCGTACGCCCGCTTTCCGGACCCGTCAAGCGCCCGTTGCGCCATCTCCCCGGTTCGACATGCTGAACCGCTACCCAGCATCTTGTGCCCACTACTCCAGCGGCCGAACCCACGCGGCGCTTTGGCCCGATGGCGAAGGAACCCGCGACGTACCCCGTCCAGCCGGCCCGAACCACCCGCTGCGGCGATCGCTTACCACCCATTCGGCGGGAATGACGCCGGTTCACGGGTCGAGAACGGGCTCGGCGGCCGCTACCCGCTAAGTTCCCTGCCGTGCGTCGTACGAAGATCGTTGCCACCATCGGCCCTGCATCGCGTGATCCAGAGGTCCTCGTCCGAATGGTGGAGGCGGGGCTCGACGTCGCCCGCCTCAACTTCTCCCACGGGTCGAGAGAGGAGCACGAGGAGAACGTCGAACTGGTGCGCCAGGCCGCGAGCCGCGCCGGCCGCCAGGTCGCGATCCTCCAGGACCTGCCCGGACCCAAGCTGCGGATCGGGTCGCTCGTCAACGACCACGTCGACCTCCGCGTCGGCGACAGACTGACGCTGCGCTGCGGCAGCGAGGACGAGGGCGACCAGGACTCGATCTGCGTCTCCTGGGGCGGCCTGCCCGACGCGGTCGAGGAGGGCGACGTCGTCTACCTCGCCGACGGCCGCATCCGCCTCGCCGTCAGAGGCGTGCGCGAGAGCACCGGCGAGGTCGACACGATCATCGAGACCGGTGGTCCGGTCGCCTCCCGCCAGGGCCTCAACATCCCCGGCTCGACGAAGGGCCTGCCCGCGGTCCCCAAGCGCGACCTCGAGCTGCTCGCCTTCGGCGAGTCGATCGGCGTCGACCTGGTCGCGCTCTCGTTCGTGCGCGAGCCCGAGGACGTGCTCGAAGTCCGGCGGCACACCAGGCTTCCGCTGATCGCGAAGATCGAGAAGCCGCAGGCTGTCGAGAACGCGGTCGAGATCATCCGCGCCGCCGACTGCCTGATGGTCGCCCGCGGCGACCTCGGCATCGAGCTGCCGATCGAGGACGTGCCGGTCGTGCAGAAGCAGCTGCTGCGGATCGCCGGCCGCCTCGCGCGCCCCGCGATCACCGCGACGCAGATGCTCGACTCGATGATCACCTCCACGCGCCCGACGCGCGCCGAGGTGACCGACGTCGCGAACGCGATCTTCGACGGCACCGACGCCGTGATGCTGTCGCAGGAGACGGCGGTCGGCGCCCATCCCGCGCTGGTCGTCGCGACGATGGCGAGAATCGCGATCCGCACCGAGCGCGAGCTGCCGTACGAGCGCTGGGGCGAGGAGCGCGTGCGCCGCGACGCGCGCGACCCCGCCTACACCGTCGCGCACTCCGCCTGCGTCGCCGCGCAGGAGCTGGGGCTCGCCGCGCTGGTCGTGCCGACGCTCTCCGGCCGCTCCGCGCGGCTGATATCGGCCCACCGCCCGAACGTCCCGATCTACGCCCTCTCGCCGGGCAAGGAGACGGTGCGCCGCTGCGGGCTGATGTGGGGCGTCGAGGCCGCGTCGATGCGCCGCCACGAGGTCACCGAGGAGCTGATCAGGGACGCCGGTCGCCGCGCCGTCGAGCTGGGCTGGGTCAAGCCCGGCGACCGCATCGGCATCACCGCCGGCCTCCCGTCCGGCAAGCCGGGCACGACCAGCCTGTTCCAGGTCGAGACCGTTTAGTCGCAAACCGGTGTAGAGCTGTGGCAGCGGTGGCTGCCACGCTCCGCCGGTGCTTTCGTCGCCGTCCGATCAGGTGCACGTTCTGGGTCCCACAGACCCATTTCGCGCACCTCATCCAGATGTGGCCCTCTCAGAGCTGGCAGATTCCCAGCTCGGTGTGGTGGCTCGGCGGCAACTCTCGGCGCTCGGGTTGTCGGAGACGATGGTGCGAGATCGCATCAAGCGTGGCCTCCTCCGCCGCTCCATCGCGGTGTCTACGCCGTCGGTCATCGACGGCTCACCACGAACGGGCATGCGCTCGCGGCGGTGCTGGCGATCGGCCCTGGCGCCGTCGTGAGCCATCGGGATGCGGCGCGGCTCCACAATCTGCGACCGGGAAACCACCAGCAGATCGACGTCGCCACCACACGCTGCGGGCGATCAACCGACCGCATCCGCGTCCACCGCACGACCGTCCTCACTCCGGACGACATCACCCGGATCGACGACGTTCCGGTCACGAGCGCGATAGAGACCGAGGACCTCTTCAGCGCCTTCGTAGACGCGCGCGGATTGCCGCGTCCGGAGCTGAACGCGATCGTCGAGGGCGATGAGGTCGACGCCTGCGCCTGCGCGCGCCCAGGCGCCAGCCCTGACCGCCCTCCGACGTAGAATCGCCGGATGGACGACGCCTCAGCGCAATCAGATGCCGAAC
>DATIOB010000052.1:0-2518 GCA_035473605.1 Conexibacter sp. | reverse complement strand
CCTCCTCCAGCGCCGCGATCCGAGCGCCGTCGTCGAGCGTCGCCGCCCGCGCGCGCAGCGCGGAGGCGACGAGCGACGGAGCACCCCACTCCCGCGCGCGGGCGAGCGCGGCGTCCGCCAGCGTCCGTGCCCGCTCGCGGTCCTCGCGCGCCGCGGCGACGTGCGCGACGCAGATGTAGACCGGTGGCGCGGGCACGCCGATCACCCCCCAGCCGACCGCGAAGCGCTCCAGCGTCTCGACGTCGGCGGCAGCCTCGTCGAGGCGCCCCTGCGCGAAGCGGAGCTGCGCGCGGGCGAACAGCCACAGCACGAACACGAACGCGTTCGGCAGCCCGTCGCTCATGCCGCTGGACTCGATCTCGGTCTCGGCTGCCGCCAGCTCCCCGCGCGTGACGAGCAGCGTCGTGAGCGTCGCCCGCAGCGGCAGCTCGGCGTACCGCAGCCGGCCGAGGCGCGCGACCTCCAGCGCCTGACGCACGTCCGCCTCGGCCGCCGGCAGATCGCCCCGGGCCCACGCGACGCCGGAGCTCATCCACCACGAGGCGACCAGCTCCGGCGTCGAGCCACGCTGCCGCGCCATCGCGAGCGCCCGTCCGACGGCGCGGTCGGCCAGCCGCACCTCGTCGGCGAGCAGCAGCGCGAGGACCGGTCGGCCGGGCGAGAAGAACTCCGGCTGCTCGACGAAGATGCGGCCGTCGTGGGCGAGCGCGCGCCGCGCCGCCTCCGTCGCGTCGGCGGCGGTCCCGTCGAACGCGTGCCACTCCGACTGGTAGGCGGCCAGCAGACGCCCGCACGGGCTGTCGGACGCGATCCCGTCGACGTACCGTGCCAACTGCGCTCGCGTGGCGGGCAGCGTGCGCGGTCTGACCAGGCTGAGCTGCGCCTCCAGGCGGAACGCGCGCTCGTCGTCGCCGTCGGCGTCCGCGTCCTCGATCGCGCGCTCCAGCAGCGGTGCCGCGCCCTCGACGCGACCGTTGAGCGTCATCCAGACGCTGACCTTGACCGCCCACCGCGCTCGCAGGCTCCGGTCGCGCTCCATCTCCGCCAGCACCTCGGGAAGCAGCGCTGCGAACAGCGTCCGGTCGGGCGCGCGAATGCTCGCGAGCATCAGCGAGCTGAGGATCGCGGGACGCAGATCGTCCGGCGCCGGCTCGTGCAGCGCCCGCGTCAGATAGGTGTTCGCCGAACGTGGCGCACCGCTGGAGAGCGCGGACCTGCCCGCCTCCAGCAGCGTCTCGGCCGTCGCGCGCGCACCGCGCGGCTCGGTCGCCGCCAGGTGCGCCGCGAGCTGCTGCGCGCTCGCACCGCGCGCGCGGAGCAGCTCGACCGCGCGCACGTGCGCCGCCGCGCGCTCGCCGGCCGGCAGCTCGACGTCGAGCGCCGTGCGCACCAGCGGGTGGACGAACCGCAGCGTCGCATCGCGGTCGAGGATCGCCGCCGCACGCAGCTCGTCGGCCGCATGCGCGGCCGACGCCTCGTCGAGCCCGGCCAGCTCGGCCGCGAGCGGACCGTCGGCGCCGTCGCCGAGCACCACGACGGCGCGCGCGACCGCCTGGGCGGCGCGCGAGAGCCGGCCGAGGCGCACGAGCACGGTCCGCGTGACGCGCTCCGGCGCCAGCTCGCGCACCCGCGACGCCGGCGCGGCGGCGGGATCGATCCGCTCGGCCGCGATCGTCCGCGCCAGCTCACCCAGCAGAAAGGGGTTGCCGCCGCTGACCTCGTGGCAGGCCGCGGCGAACGCCTCCTCGGGCTGCTGCTCCAGCTCGTCGGCGAGCAGCGCCGTCGTCGCGCGCGGGCTGAGCGGACGCGGCGCGAGCCGCTGCGCCAGCGAATCGGTCGCGAGCCGCGCGAGCGCGCGCTCGGCCCCGGGCTCGTCGGGCCGGCAGGCGACGACGAGCAGCACCGGCAGCTCCTCCAGCCGCGGCAGCAGGAAGCCGAGGAAGTCGAGCGACGCCGCATCGGACCAATGCGCGTCGTCGACCGCGAGCAGCAGCGGCCGCTGCTCGGCGAACGCCGCGGTCAGCCAGTAGAGGCCATGCAGGACGGTGAAGGCGTCGGCCGCCGGCTCCGCCGCCGGCGCGTCGGGATCGGCCGCCTGCACCGCGCTGCGCGCCGCGCCGGCGGCGCCCTCGAACAGCGCCTCGCGCTCCGTCGCCGCCAATGCCGCGAGCGCCGGTTCGAACAGCTGGCGCGCGAGCGCGAACGGGAAGTCGCGCTCCAGCTCCGTCGCGCGCGCGGCGAGCACCTGCATGCCGGCCGCACGGCCGCGCTCGCGCGCGGCGAGCAGCAGGCGCGTCTTGCCGAGTCCGGCGGCCGCCTCGACCACCACGAGACGCCCGGCGCCGGCGGATGCGTCCGCGACCGTCGCGTCCAGCTCGGACAGCTCCCGCTCGCGCTCGAACAGCCCGCTCATCACGAGAGCAGCGTGCCATGAACCGGTCGATCGGCGCGCAGGTCGTGCAGCGGCTCGTCACTCCCCTGCGTCCGCCGCGAGCGGCACGGTGCGCCCCGTCGCGAC
>DATIOB010000051.1:0-8951 GCA_035473605.1 Conexibacter sp. | reverse complement strand
CCTCGCAGCCGCCGGCGCCCGCGTCAGCGCCGCCCCCGGCGCCGGCTCCCGCGCCGGCCGCCTCGCCCCCACCGCCGCCACCGCCCCAACCGACCGCCGCCCCGGTCCGTCCGGAGCCGGCACCCGCTCCGGCGCCTGAGCCCGCCCCCGCCCCGGCACCGAAGCCGGTGCCGGCACCGGCTCCCAAGCCGACCCCGGCCAAGGCCCCCGCCGCTCCCGCCGACGAGTTCGGGTTCGAGCGATGAAGGCGCCGAGACAGCAGCTGACGTCGCTGCGCGCCCAGCGGCTGCGCGCGCTCGCGCCCCGGGTGCTCGTGCTCGCCGTGGTCGCCGTCGTCGGCGTCAACGGGCTGCGCGCGATCTTCGCCGGCGCGCCGGCCCCGGCGGTCGACGCCGCGCCGGCCCACATGACCGGCGCGAGCGCCGACGTCGAGGGGTACGCGGAGGCGTTCGCGCGCGCCTACCTGACCTGGGAGGCCGACGATCCCGACGCCCGCACAGCGGCGCTCGCCGCCTTCCTCGGCGAGCGCGACGCCGACGGCGGGATGCGCCCGGCCGACGACACCACCCAGCGCGTCCGCTGGACCAGCGTCGCGGCGCTCGAGGCGCGCCGCGACCGCACGCTCGTGACCGTCGCCGCCGCGACCGACGACGGCATGCTGCACCTCAGCGTCCCCGTCGCGCGCGGCGCCAGAGGGCTGCAGGTCGTCGACTACCCGGCGCTCGTCGGCGCCCCCCGCGCCGATCGCGACACCCGTTTGGCGACCCCGCACGAGTGGGAGGTCGCCGACGCCGGCCTGGAGACGGTCGTGCAGCGCGCGCTCGAGAACTACTTCGGGCACGCCGACGCGAACCTGCTCGCCGACCTGACCCCGACCGCCACCGTCGCGCTGCCGGACCAGCGGCTCGAGCTGCAGGCGCTCGACGCCCTCACCTGGGTCGTCCCCGACCGCCGCGTCGCGGCGCGCGTGCGGGCGACCGACGAAGCCGGCAGCGAGCTGACGCTGCGCTACGAGCTCGCCGTCCAGCGCACCGACCGCTGGTACGTCGACGCGATCCACACCACCCCGACGCCCGAGGAGGCGACCCCATGACCATCACCGACCACCCGACCGCGACGGGCGGCGGCCGCTCGCCAGCGCTGCTCGCCGTCGCCCTGCTGGGCGCGGTCGCGCTCGCGCTGCTGCTGCTGCCCGACGCCGCGCTCGCCGTGCGCGACGTCGGCGGCGGCGGCGGAAGCGGCAAGGGCACCGGCAGCGTCAACGCCGAGGCGGCCGGCCAGAACCTCGCCAACCTGCTGAAGGGGATCGCGCAGCCGGTGCTGTACGTGATCGCAGCGATCTGCGGCATCGGCGCCGTGCTGAGACACCAGTACATGCTCATCATCGGCCTGATCGCCGGCTGCATGCTGATCACCCTCCTCTTGATCGACGCCGGCACCGGCGCGATCGAGGCGATGGCGAACGAGTTCGCCAAGGCGCTCGGAGGCTGACGATGCGCGAGGAGAGCGACATCCAGATCCGCAGCTTCCGCGTCTGCTTCCAGCTCGAGCGGCGACTGCACCGGATCGACCGCTTCCGGCTGCCGTTCCCGTACGGGCTGCCGCTGCGCGGGCTCGGCTACGGCGCGATGATCCTGCTGGCCGTCCTGGTCGCCGGCGCGCTGCCGCTGCTCGGCGACCTCGTCAGGCTGATCACCCCGACGATCCGCTTCGGCGTGCTGCCGATCGCCGGCGGCTACCTGATGACCGAGCTGAAGATCGACGGCCGCCACGGGCACGCGGTCGTCGGCTCCTGGCTGCGGTTGCGGCTCGGTCGCCGCCGGGTGCGCGGCTTCCGCGCGCACCGCGAGCCGAGCAGCTTCCTGCTCGAGCCGATCGCGGTCGCGCCGGACGAGCGCGGCGCGCACCTGCGGCGCGGGCGGATCGACGGCGCGGGCCGGATCTTCCTGCGCCAGCCCGCGCGGCTGGACGTGAGCGGGCAGACGCTGCGGGTCCGCCCCGAGGACGCGCCGCCGCGCCGCCGCGGCACGCAGATCGACCTGCGCCCCGGCCAGCGGGTGGTGATCGCATGAGGCAGCCGATCACCTACGTCTACCGCAACCTCGTCTTCGGCGCGGGCGGCAGCGACGACGTGTGGGCCGTCTACCGGCTCGCGACGCGCTCCTACTCCGGCCTGCCGCGCTCGGCGAAGGTCGAGCTGCTGTCGCTGATCGCCTCGTTCGCCTACGCGATCGAGGCTGACTTCTCGCTGCTGCGCGTCTCGCGCCCGTGGTCGGCCGACCGCTACGCGCTCGGCGCCGAGGCGGCCAGCGACGTGCGCCACGTCCGCAGCGCCGAGCTGGCCGCCCACCTGCGCGCGCAGCAGGAGGCGTTGGAGGCGCACGCCGTCCACATGCCGGAGGTCTACCTGTCGATCCGCCTCACCGGCGGGCGCACGCTCGGCGGCGAGCTGAACGCGCTGCCGGGCGTCGAGGCGCTGCGTCGGCTGACCGGCTTCTCCGACGGCCGCGCGATCAGCGGCAAGCGGCTGCGCGCGCTGCTGGACGAGGAGACGAAGGTCCAGAACCGCATCTTCGACTACCTCGACTGCGAACCGGCCTCCAGCGCCGAGCTGCAGTGGCTGGTCCGCCGCAGCTTCTGCCGCGGCGTCGGCGAGCCGCTGATCGACGAGCGCTTCCGTCCGCAGGCGCTCGTGATCGAAGCGCCGGAGGAGCAGGGCGGCGTCGTGTACCGGCCGCTGGAGGCCGACGTCCTGCGGCTGCTCGACGCGCCGATCAACGTCGAGCCGCGCTCGCTGCGGATCGAGGCCGAGGACGGCGACAGCCACCAGGCGCTGCTGTGCGTCGGGGCGCTGCCGGAGACGGTCACCTTCCCGGGGCGCCGCGCGGAGCTGCTGTTCGCACCCGTGGAGGCGCTCGACTTCCCCGTCGACGCCGCCTTCTGGGCCCGCTTCGTCCCCAACGAGCAGGCGCTGCGGCTGGTGCGGCGCCGGATCGTCGACGCCGACGTGATCTACGAGGAGGAGAGCAACAGCGACCACGGGCCGACCTCCGGCACGGCCGAGCGGCCGCAGCTCGCGCGCGAGCTGGAGGAGTATCTGACCGGCGGCGAGCGGCCGCCGATGCTGAAGGCGTCGATCTCCTTCGCGGTCGGCGCGCCGAGCGCCGAGCTGCTGGAGGAGCGCGTCGAGCGGCTGCGCCGCGAGTTCGGCTCGATCAAGCTGCACCGCCCGATCGGCGAGCAGCTGCGCCTGTTCGCCTCGCACCTGCCCGGGCAGGCCGCGCGCCTGACCGACTACGACGACTACCTCTCGGTCGAGCAGTTCGGCGCGATGGTCCCGATCGCCACCAATGCCGTCGGCGCCGAGGCCGGCCCGTACATCGGCCACACGCTGACCGGGACGCGCCAGCCCGTGCTGTTCGACCCGGCGGAGGCGTCGAAGACCAGCCGCGCGCCGGCGACGCTGATGGCCGGCACGCTCGGCTCCGGCAAGACGCTCTGCATGGAGCTGATCATGTACCAGGCGTTCCTGTCGGGCTCGTCGATCTGCGACATCGACCCGAAGGGCGACCACGCGCTCGAGCGGCTCCCCGGCGTGCGCGAGCAGATGGAGGTGATCGAGCTGTCCGCGCACGAGCGCTTCCAGGGCATGCTCGACCCGCTGCGGATCGGCCCCCCGGAGACGCGCGAGGACCTCGCCTGCAACTTCCTGCTGTCGATCGTGCCGGAGCCGATCCCGCCGGAGTGGCAGACCGAGCTGCGCGTCGCGGTGCAGGCGGTCTGCGCCGCCGGCGGGACGAGCTGCGGCGAGGTGATCGAGCGGCTGCAGGAGGGGTCGCAGACGGCCCGCGACGCCGCCCGCGCGCTGATCGCGCACGCCGGCTCCGGCCTCGCGCGGCTCGGCTTCGCGACGCCGCGCTCGCAGCCGCCGGAGGTCGGTCTCAAGAGCGTCACCAGCCTGCGCATCCGCAGCCTCACGCTGCCGCTGCCGGGCACGCCGCGCGCCGACATGCTCGACGAGGAGCGCATCAGCCAGGCGATCCTGCGGCTGCTCGCCGTCTACGCGCTGCGGATCACCAGCGCCGACTCGGCCCGCCACTCGGTGCTCGGCTTCGACGAGGCGTGGGTGCTGCTGGGTGACTCGGCCGGGCGGGCGCTCGTCGACCGCATCTCGCGGCTCGGGCGCGCGATGAACGTCACGCCGCTGCTGGCGACGCAGGTGCTCGGCGACGTCGAGGAGCTCGACGGCCTGATCGGCGCCTGCTTCTGCTTCGGCGTCGAGACCGAGACGGAGGCGCGCAAGGCGCTGCGGCTGCTGCGGCTCGACGAGGACGACCCCGCGCTGCGCCAGCAGCTGCTCGGCTTCCGCCGCGGCCGCTGCCTGATGCGCGACTTCGAGGGACGCGTCGGCGCGGTGCAGATCGAGCTCGGCGCGGAGCTGCTGAGACAGCTCGACACGACGCCCGACGGCCGCGACCCGGGGACCACCGGCGAGGGAGAGGGAGGCGAGCTGCATGAGCTGCCGCGCCGTGAGATCTGAGCGCGCGACCGCGGGTCGCGCCCGGGCGCTGCTGCTGCTCCTGCTGGTCGCGGTCGCCAGCGCCCTTGCGCTCGCGACCGCGCCCGCCGCCTCGGCGGCGCTGCGCCTGCCGCCCGCCGCGATCGCAAGATGGCCCGAGCCGTCGGTCTGCGGCCAGAGCGGGTTCATCGTCGACACCGACGCGCGCCAGTACTGCGAGGTGAAGAGACGCTGCGACGAGCTGAGCGGCGGCGACAGCGACTACGCCCACATGAAGGACTGGTGCGCGGTCGTGAAGGAGGGGCTCTGGCTGAAGTCCTGCGGCGACCTGCTGGCCGCGGGGACCGAGGGGCCGATGTGCGCCGCCGATCGCAAGAAGCTCGCCAAGCGCTGCCCGAAGCGGCCCCCGGCGATCGCGCCCGGCCCCCAGCCGTGGCTCTGCGAGCAGTACTACCTCACGTACAAGCCGGCGGTCAAGCCGCAGGAGCCGCCGGCTGCGCCGTCCCCGCCGCCTCCGCCCGCCGATGCCCCGCCGGCCTCCACGACGCCCGCCGCGCCGCCGCCCACCGACGGTGGGGCGCCCGCGCCCCCCGCCGAGGACGGGGGCGGGACGGGAAGCGACGCCGGCGACGAGGACGAGGAGGACCTGCGCGGCGAAGGCGAGTCGGTGCCCGACGTCTTCAGCGCGCTCGGTGCGCGCTCGCCGATGTGCAACCGCCCGAGTCAGCTCCCGCCAACCGCGCGCGAGCGCTGCAAGACCTCGGGCTCGATCGTCCACGCCTACCCGCTCTCGCACTACGGCCTCGACGTGCACGTCGCCGCCGGCGCCGATGCCGCGTACGAGCTGCCCGTCGAGGAGCTGATCGCCAACGGGATGGCGAGCGCGATCCAGCACGTCGCCGGCCTCTGGTGGATGCTGATCGTCTTCCTCGTCAAGGGCGTGCTGCTGCTGCTCGAGTGGTCGTTCGAGATCCCGCTGATCGTGGACTGCCGCGACAACGCGACGGCCGGCGCCTGCGAGAGCGCGATGCCGCAGGTCGCCGCCGGCATGCGCGACCTGCACGAGAACGTGCTCGGCAGAGGCTGGCTGGCGGCCGCGATGGCGGCGGCCGGGATCTGGGGCCTCTGGCACGGGATGGTGCGGCGCCGCACGGCCGAGACGTTCAGCGGGCTCGCCGCCACGCTCGCGCTGATGATCGCCGGCATCGTGATCGTCTACAACCCGGCGGGCACGATCGGCGAGGTCGCGCGCATCTCCAACGACGCCGCGCTCGGGGTGCTCGCCACCCCCACCGCCTTCGACCGCGACCCGGAGGCCGAGGGGTTCGCCGGTGCCCAGGCCAGCCTCTTCGACACGCTCGTCAAGCGGCCGTGGTGCGCGCTGCAGTTCGGCGACGTCGACTACTGCATGAGACCGCGCGGCGAGGGCAAGCCGTCGGTCGCCGACGTCTGGCTCTCCTTCGACAGCGGCAGCATCGACCGCGAGTCGCTCTTCAAGATGACGAAGGGAGAGCGGGTCAGCAACGGCTGGGGCGCGAAGGCCGGCGACGCGCTCAAGGCGTTCGGCAACGACGTCATCTTCGGCTTCGGCGACGCCGCCGAGGACAACCCCGACCCGTGGGGCGATCGCGACCGGGCCGCGGCGGTGCAGGACAGATTGAAGGCGGTGGTCGGCGACGGCTCATCGCCGGAGAAGGTCCACCTGCAGCAGGCGGCCGGGACGCCGCAGCGCGTCGCGCTGCTCGTGCTCGTCGCGCTCGCCCAGCTCGGCGCGATCGCCGTGCTGATCTGGATCGCCCTGCGGCTGGTGATGTCGTCGGTGATGGCGGTGATCCTGCTGCTGCTGGTGCCGCTCGTGCTGCTCTGCGCCTCGCTCGGGGAGGGCGGCCGCAGAGCCTGCCTGGGTCACGGGCTGAGACTGCTCGCCGCGCTCGCGGCGAGATTCCTCTTCGCCTTCATCCTGATGATCGTCCTGTTCGTCTCCGGCGTCCTCTCGTCGCTGGCGATCGGCTGGTTCGCGGTCTGGCTGCTGCAGATCGCGTTCTGGTTCGGGCTCGTGTTCCAGCGCGGGCGCCTGCTGGCCTACGCCCAGCTGCAGCCCGCCGGCACCGCCGGCGGGGCGGGCGGCGGCGCCGGCGGCGGCATGGGCCTGATGCAGCTCGCCTACGGCTATCAGGGGCTGCGGATGATGGGCAGCGAGCTGGCCGGCGCCGTCTCGAGCCCGCTGCGGGCGCTTCGCGCCAGCCGCGCGCTCACGGAGCAGGCGCAGCGCGCCACCGTCAAGGACGGCGTCTCCAGCCGGCTGCGCAGAGCGGCCCGCGGCGCGCTCCAGCGCGGCCGCGAGAGCGACCGTCAGCGCGCGGAGCGGCTGCTCGGCAGGAAGGCGGCGCTGCAGAAGCAGCTCGACGGCGCGCGACGCGTCCGCGGCGACCTCGAGCGCGCGCACGGGTCCGGCGGCGCCACGAGCGGAACCGCCCGGGCGGACGCGCTGCGCGCCGAGCGCGACGTGCTCGCCGGCAGGCGCGACGCGCTGCGCGAGCGGACCGCCGCGCACAGAAGAGCGATGGCCGCGAGCGGCCAGCGGATCAGAAGACTCGACCAGCAGCGCGGGCTGCTGACACAGGGCCGCCACGCGCGTGCGGCGGCCGGCGACGGCAGCCGCTCGCGCGAGCTGGCGGCACGCCGCGGCGCGATCGAGTTCGAGCAGCGGCGCGCGCAGTTCGCGAAGGCGCAGGCCGAGCAGGACCTCGGGACGATGCCGCGCCTGCGCGAGACGTTCGAGCAAGGCCGCGACGGCGCACTCGAGAGCGGCCACCCGCGCCTCGCCGCGACCTACGAGCAGAAGCTCGCGGATCTGGCCGAGCGCGAGACGGCGGCGCGCGCGACGATCGCCGGCGCCGACGCGACGATCGCCGCGGGCGGGACGGAGATGGCGCGCATCGACGCCGACCTCACGCGCGCCCACGCGCTCGGCGACGGCAGCCGGGTGCAGGCGCTCGACGACAAGCTCGTCGAGATCGACGCCGAGCGCGAGCAGGAGCGGGGGACCTGGCTGGCGGCAGAGGACGGCTGGCGGCGCGACTCGATCGCGCTCGCCGACGCCGAGGCCGCGTTCGCCGAGGCGTCGTCGCCTGAGGGGCAGAGCGCGATGTTCGACCGCTACAACGACGAGTCCTCCGACGCGATGCAGGAGATCGAGCGGGCGAAGCTCGAGGAGCGCCGCATCGAGGCCGAGATGCAGTCGCCGGAGATGCGCTGGGCCGAGAACGTCATGGTCGGGGACCAGGACGGCCGCGAGCCCTCCGCGGCGGAGATCGACCGCTGGATCGCCGATCGCCGCCTCGCCGTCGAGACCGACGCCGACCCGGTCGCGCGCCCGCAGCTCGAGGCCGCCGGCTTCACCGAGGACCAGTACGCGCACGCGAGCGCCGCCGAGCAGGAGACGATGCGGCGGCAGTCGGTCGCCGCGATGGAGGAGTTCCGCCGGCTCGCCCACGTCGAGAGCGCGGAGCACGTCCCGGCCGCGGTCGTGCGCGCCGAGGCGCAGGAGGCGCGGCGCAACGACCCCGACCGCTACGCCCGCGACTACATGCGCAACGCGGGCGAGGCGCGCGAGCAGCGGCGCCGTGAGCGCGAGCTGCGGCGGCGGAGCCGATGATGGGCGAGCGCGACCGCCGACGGGCCTTCGCCGCCGCCGCCGCGTGCCTGCTCGCCGCGGTCGCGGCGCTGCTGCTGATCGGCGGCGGGGGCGGAAGCGGCGGGGAGCGGCGCGAGCGCGGGCCCCGCGGCGCGGCGGCGGAGGCGACCTCCCCCGCCCCCGCCCGGCCGGCCGGCGCCGTCGTCTCCGAGCCGCCGGCTTCGGCGTCCGCGCCGGCCGAGGACGGGCCGGCGGCGGGCGGTCCGCCGATCATGCCGGCCGGCCAGGCGCTGACGCGGGCCGACGTGCGGGCGCTGGGCGCCGGTCCGCCGACCGCTCCCGCCGTTGTGCGCGCCGCGGCGCGGCGGTTCGTCGAGGCCTACCTCGTCTACGAGCTGGGCAACCCGCCGGCCGCCCTGCACGACCGGATGATGGCGCTGACCGGAGGGCGGCTGCGCGCCGCGCTCCAGCACGAGCCGCCGCGCCGGCCGCTGGCGACGAGCCCCGAGCCGTGGCGGCTCACGATGCTCGACGGCGTCTGCGAATCCCCCGAGGACCGGGCCGCGGCGCGGCGCTGCGCGATCACCTACGTGGTGCGCGACGGCGAGCGCTTCGTCCCGCACGCGTTCACGCTGGAGCAGGAGGGCGGCAGATGGCTCGCCACCGACCTGATCGGATAGAGGGCGCCGGCCGCGTCGGCCGCGCCGCCGGCGCCGCCGCGCGCTACGCCGCGCGCAAGGGGATCAAGCGCGGCCTCAGAGCCGCGCTGGCGAGATCGGCGAGCACCGCGACGAC